>JAJQCL010000149.1:0-8362 GCA_021202715.1 Lachnospiraceae bacterium | reverse complement strand
CCCCAACAAGACGACCCGCATCGCGGGGATACGATCACCTCGATGCGGGTCGTCTTGTTGGGGCGAACCGGGAAATCTGACAGATCGATCCGCACCTTGTCCGACCGGGGAATCCCGCAGGCGGCAATAGAAAGCTCCAGACAATCCGTCCCGTCAGGAATCAGTTCCACCCGGGAACGCGCTTCATACCAGTTCGTCCCCGCCTCCGCCAGGATGACCTTCTCATTCCGCCCCTGATAGCGGGCCATCAGACTGACGGTGGAAGCAATGCGTCCCTCGCACAGACAGACAAAGGGATATGAGGTCGACTCCTGCAGCACATCATAGGCGACGTAGGCTGCCCCGCTGGCAAATACATGCTGCCCCGCGAAGGCTCTTCTCTTATTGCATATCGTCTGAATGAAATTCGGCGCCCAGTCCGTGGAAAGGAATCCTTTCCCGGTAAGGAACACGGAAGAAATGACCTTTTTATCCAGTAAACGTTCCGCACAGGCCGTCAGGATCGTGTCTCCCAGATGTTCTCCGGAAGCATTGTCCAGAAGATCCAGACTGAATCCCTCATCCATCCGCTCGTGTTTTGCCTCCACAATCTTGGGCTTTCGTCCGCGGATCATCCGCATCTCATAATAGTGCAGGCCATCCTCTGTCAGGTCAAACATACAGGCTGCGTTGGCCCACACTTCCTGCTTCTGACTGATCACGTAATAAACAAAGCTCTCTGTATGATTCAGGATGTGCACCAGCTCCCGGGGCACCCCGCAGCGCTCCGCCACACGAACCAGGAGATCCAGGAAGGAAGCCTCCAGCGTCTGCACCGTAAAAACAAGGCTGTCCACTTCTTCGAGGCGATATTTCGCCCGGGCCTTCTCCAGCAGCATCGAGACATAGCGCCCCAACAGGTCCTCCGCCGTATAGCGAACCCCCTCGATGGTCGCGCTGCCGTCCTTCCGGGCCAGCTTCACGAGCTTATCCACCATGGTCCCCTCGCCGAACAGCGCGCGGCGATAGGCTTCCTCTCCGATGAACCAGACATCCTCCTGTTTCTTCTTACAGATCACAGTGGGAATCAGGCAGGACGACTCCGCGGCAGACAGGGTAATCGCCTCCGCCTCCATAGCGAGAGGGTTAAAACAGCTCACCTGGCTGTAGTCGTCGCACAAATCCATTCCCAGTAACAATCCCTGCATGCAGGTCTCCTCCTTTCCGCCATTTTCCGTTCTGCTATTCCTCCGGCAGTGCAAAGATCTGCTCTGTCCAGGTCTCCATCATCGCGTAATCCAGGATCTCCTGCTGCCATGCGGTCACAGATCTTCCGTCCCGTACCGCAGCCTGCAGACGATTCAGCCGTGCAAAACGGCTTCCATCCGAATCCGGTGAGGCAGTTCCCCGGCGGCTCCCCTTCTCGAGGATCTCCCGCCCGTCTTCCCGGACGATCTCATACTCCATCTCATCGCCCTCAAAGAGCAGCTGAGACTTGACATAGATTCCCGGGTAGATCTGAGGCATCACCAGCCGCAGCGGCGGTTTCCCCTCCATCTCGGGTAGAATGCGCAGACGCAGCTCCAGGCTCTGTCCCGCCTCACCGTGATATTCCAGCCATTCCCGGCAGCGGATCTCTTCCGGCAGCCGGACTCTGGCGCTCAGGTCCTTCATCCAGGCAAAAATCATGCCCTTCCGATAAAGACTGTCCACCAGACTCGCACACAGACGGGTCTCTTCTTCCGTCAGGTTTTCCCGCCCCGCATAATATTTTGTCAGCGCGAGCACACAGATCTCAGGCACGCTGTCGCGCTCAGACTCTTCCGTGAGCAGTCCTTCCACAAAGTGAAATACGTCTTCTCCCGTAGCCTCCTGCCGCAGGAAATATCCGCTGCATTTGACCACGAAATATGCATGAACCAGAAGTCGATCCGTATTTCCCTGTTCCATATAGATGTGGAAGACCTCATCCATCCCGTCATAGACACCCGTGAACAGCATCTGTCCCAGCAGACGCTCCGGCATATCTCCGGTATGAAGCTTGCGCTCGTACGCCATCTGCAGGATAGGAAGCATCTCCCGGCTGGAGGCATTAAAGTACGTACACAAATACTCCAGAAGGATATCGTCGCACTGTCCCCTGTCAAAGAGATAACGACACATATCCACAAGGAACTCATCCTTCTCATACAGGCTGTTCTGAATCGTCAGGCTGACCAGACGCAGCAGGCTGCCCACGGGCAGCTCCCGGTATCCGATGCGCCGCACCTGGATCTCCGCCTCCGTCAGTTGTCCCAGATCAATGAGCAGCTTTGTCAGACGCAGCCGCTGATCCGGCGTGATACCGCTGTAACGGACACAGGCAAGGAGTTCCTCCTCCTCCGGCTTCTCCCGTCGGATCGCGAATTCCACGATGGCTGAAGTCATCGCCCGCCGGAACTGCCGGTGAATATCCCGCACCTCGATCTCCTTCTTCAGCAGGCGGATCTGGTTCTCCATCTCCGCCCCATGAAGCAGGATCTGCGTACACTCTGCCAGGCGCAGCATGGCATGGCGTGAATAGAGCTCACGGCAGCGGTTCTCGATGGACTGTGTATTCTCCAGAAGAGGCCGCACGGTTCCGATATCTCCGGCATAGCGGGTTCCTGCGGCATCCGCAAAGAGAATCCGGCAGGAAGACGAATAGAGCGGCACACAGGCCCGTCTATCCCGCAGGGGAACAGACAGTTCCTCCTCCAGCTCTCCGTAGACCACGATCACCTCCGCGAAGCGTCCGGTCGTATCTGTGATCTCATGGGCCCGAAGGATATCCGGCAGGATCCGGGCCGTCTTGTCATCCACATCCTCCACTGTCAGTCTGCGGCTGTAAAGATGCGCCAGCTCCCCGTTTATGGTTCCGGCCAGGATCGAACAGCGAACAAACGAGTGAATCTGCTCTTCATAGGACTGCATGATCTGCCGATCATTGCCATAAAAGCGAATCAGATTCAGGTAAAGGAGCTGCTGACTCTCCGGATTCCGGGGACTGTTATAGCTGAAATACAGAACCAGTTCCCGGGGAAAAGCCTGCTGCCAGTCTTCCGGCACAGTATATAAATAATAATCGTACAGCCTTGTCAGGCGGATATCCCGTTCCACGCCCCGGGCAAACCAGACAAAATCCTCCGCTTCCCGCCGATCTCCCCGAATCAGCAGTGCACAGACAGCTTCCAGGATCTCATCATCCTGATACGTATCATATAAACGGGCCAGAAGTCGATGAAATGCCGGACGATAGTTTCTCTCCTGCGCCACCAGTGTCGCCAGATAGAGTGCAGTCTCCCGCGTGAGGATTCCCTGTCGGGCGCCAAAAGTAAGCGTCTGCAGTTCAAAATGTTCCAGCTTCTTCAGGATATCCGGATGGCGATTGTAGATCCGGCAGGCCTCCAGATAGAGAAAGGGGCTGCGGCATCCATCCCGATAGTAATCCCGAATCCGGCCAAGGATCTCCGTCGGCCGGTCAGCGGCTCCCTCATCCATGCTCAGCATCAGCAAAAAGAGAAAGACTGTCTCCTGTCCCTGATCCTGATACAGATGCAGGATCTTCAGGAGCTGCTCCTTCTTCTCCCAGCTCTCCGTCACCTGCGCCTGGAGATAAAGGTAGGCGCAATAAGCATCGGTATCCTCCCGCCGCCGTTCCTCGACCTCCTTTGACACGTCCTCCAGGATCATGGAAGCCATATCTGTATCTCCGAGCCCCAGACTGATGGCGACCCGATACAGCTTCTGGTGGACATCCGGCTCTTCATCGCCGGTCATCTCCTCCCAGCAATACTGAAGATACTCCAGACTCTCCTTCCGGTCTCCATCCTTCTCCATGGTGCCCAGCCAGGTCCTGAGGAATTCGAGTTCCTCAGAGCGCCTCTCCCAACGGCGATGCGCCGAGCGCGAAGGCTCCGCACGCCCCGCCAGCGTCAAATCGATCTGAAAGCTCTGCAGCGGAGCCGACAGCGAGATGCGCGCATAATTCTTCCCGCCGTGCAGGCGATCCCTGCGCACGGTGAAAGAAAGTTCGCAGACATTTTTTTCAAAATCCTTCTCTGTCAGTGTCTCCCGATTCAGGATCACGCAGGGATTATCCGACTGCGCCTGAATCCGTACCTGCCCCCAGGTATTCTTCTCAATGCGGATCGTCTCCGTCTGCTCCGCATCCTGCAGCACAAAGCTGCGCGGCGTCTCATCCACGGTCAGGCGCAGACGCTCCTTGGCACCTGTGGCCACCAGGAACTCCTCCAGAGAATTCCTGCGGTTCACTGCCCGCCGCAGGCCGTCATAGATCGCCCGTACCGACATGTCCTCCATCAGAGGCATCCGGGAAAATTCCTGGGAATCAAAAAGCTCCCGCGCCTCCTCCGGCCGCATCCGCGCCAGCCCGGCAAAATCCTCCAGGCTCTCCGCCTGACGTACCGCTCCGGCCGCCGACCGCCGCACCTCAAAACGGTAGGGCAGCTTCTTCTCGCCGCCATTATATACCAGACAGAAATGCCCCTCCAGGACCGTTCCCTGATCCAGCTGCTCGGCCCGTACTTCATAGGGAATATACGCATTGACTCCGGCAAAACTGCTCTGAAGAAGCACAATGCGGCTGTCATCCGAGTAAATGAGTCCGCGAAAATCCACCTGGTTTCCACTGAAAACGCGAATATCTCCCCGGTAAACCTGTCCCCATGCGATCATTTCCTCTATCTTCGGCTGCAGCAGCTCCAGCCTGGGGATCGGGAGATCCACCGTACCGGAAGCAAGCTGGCGGATTTTCTCCTTCACACTCTCACCACCTGTCACAAATTCTGTTCCCGCTGCGCGGGCATTCCTGTATTATCGTACTACAATTCTTTACAAAATTCCATATATTTCTTGAGCTCTTTTTCGTATCCGTTGTCGCCGGGTTCGAAGAAGCGCCGTCCGGTCAGCTCGTCGGGAAGGTACTGCTGCCGTACATAGTGACCGGGGAAATCATGCGCGTACTGATAGCCGATGCCCCGCCCCAGTTCCTTCGCTCCGGCGTAATGACTGTCCTGCAAATGCGGAGGCACCCGCTGCACCGGCGTATCCCGCACGGCCTCCAGCGCCGCGTCGATGGCCAGATACGAAGCATTACTCTTGGGCGCCGTCGCCACATAGATCGCCGCTTCCGCCAGAGGGATCCGACCTTCCGGCATACCGACCCGTTCCACGATCTGCGCCGCCGCGGAAGCCACACAGATCGCCTGAGGATCCGCCATGCCCACATCCTCGGACGCACAAATCATAATACGGCGCGCAATAAAGCGGGGATCCTCCCCCGCATAGATCATCCGCGCCAGGTAATACACTGCCGCATCGGGATCTGAGCCGCGCATACTCTTGATGAACGCAGAGATCACATCATAATGATTGTCTCCGTCCTTGTCATAGCGGATATTGCGTCGCTGAATACACTCCTCCGCCACGGAGACTGTGATATGAATCTGTCCGTCCTCCCCGGGCGGAGTCGTCAGCACCGCCAGTTCCACCGCATTGAGCGCATTGCGCGCATCCCCGTCGCAGATATCCGCCAGAAATGTGCGGGCATCATCCTCCAGCACCGCGTGATAAGCGCCCATACCCTTCTTTACATCCGTGACGGCCCGATCCAGGATGACTTTGATATCTTCCCGCGAGAGCGGATGAAGCTCAAAGATATTGGAGCGCGAGATCAGTGCGCGGTTTACCTCGAAGTACGGATTCTCCGTCGTCGCCCCGATCAGGATCACTGTGCCATCCTCCACGAAGGGAAGAAGGTAATCCTGCTGTCCCTTGTTGAAGCGATGAATCTCATCAATAAACAGGATGGTCCGGGTCCCGTACATCGCCAGGCTCTCCTTCGCCTCCTGCACCACCGCCTCCATATCCTTCTTTCCGGCAGAGGTTGCATTGATCTGACGGAAGTTTGCCTTCGTGGTGTTGGCGATGACCCTCGCCAGCGTGGTCTTTCCCGTCCCGGGCGGTCCGTAAAAGATCAGCGAGCTGAGCTTGTCCGCCTGAATCGCCCGGTAGAGCAGCTTGTCCTTTCCCAGGATATGCTTCTGTCCCACCACCTCGTCCAGCGTCTCCGGACGCAGCCGGGAGGCCAGGGGCGAGTCCTTCTCCTTATTTTTCTGTCCCATGTATTCAAACAGATCCATTTTTACATATCCCTTCCGTACTCACACCGGAAATCCTGTATCACAGAGTTTTTAGTATACCACAGGAAGACAGGCATTGCAATTTATGCGACAAAATTTCCTCTTTTCCTTCCCCTTGACGACTGTTTTCTTCCCTGTTAAGATAAAAGAGGGCGACAAAGATCTTGTCGCCCTCATTGTAAGGAGGCTCTGTCATCATGCTGACATATAAAACCAAACTGTTTGCGCACCGGGGACTACACGGCGATCCGGCTCAGGCGCCGGAAAACTCGCTGGAAGCCTTCCGACGGGCCGTGGAAGCCGGATACGGCATCGAGCTGGATATCCAGTTTTCCCGGGACAGGCAGATCGTCGTCTTTCATGACGACAGCCTGGAGCGGGTGTGCGGCGTCTGCGGCCGTGTCAGTGATTACACCTGGGAGGAACTGCAGCAATTTACTCTGCGGACATCGCAGGAGCGGATTCCTCTCTTCTCTCAGGTTCTCGACCTGGTGGACGGCCAGGTCCCCCTGATCGTCGAGTTCAAAACGCCGGGAAATCGTTTCAATCGCCAGCTCTGCGAGGACGCAGTCGCCCTGCTGGATCCCTATAACGGCCCCTACTGTATCGAATCCTTCCATCCCGAGGTACTCTACTGGTTCCGCAGGAACCGCCCTCTCGTTCGCCGGGGACAGCTCTGCACGAAATTCTTCCGCACCCACGCCCGGGGACTGCGCTGGCAGTTCTTCCTCCTGGAAACGCAGCTCAGCAATCTGGTCACCAAGCCGGATTTCATCGCCTACGACGCCCGTTTCCGGGGGCGACCTGTCCTTCCGTTTCTGGCGGCATTTCTGTACACCGGTCGGCTGGACCCTGCGCAGTGCGGAGGCCATAGCGGAAGCTCGGAACGATTTTGAATACTTTATCGTCGAGCGGGTGCGGTCCTCGGACTGAGCATTTTTACGGCTCTTTACTTTTGAGTTAATATCATTTTATGATATACAGATGCACTGGAAGCTGACATAAATAAAGGAGAGCGATTGACATGATGTATCCTTATATGACTCTGGGCGATGGGACAGAGATAGTTCATTCACATATCATTCAGGACGGAGATATCAAAAAAGTCCTGGTTCACTTTGAACGCCCTACCGATGAAGGATTTGATTCGGCAAGATGCGAACTTTCAACATATAAATGGATTCTGAGACATGGATATTCCGACGAAGAAATAGCGACATTTCAAAAACTGGTCGAAAGCAATGCACACCTTCTGTACAGATATGCGGCCGAAGGAGGAATTCATATTGCCTAATTTGTTTACGGTAAGTGGTTATTAAATCTATTTTTGGTCCAATGAAAATGCAGAAGCCATTCATGTCCACGTTTCTAAAGGACATCCGACTCCTAATAGCACAAAATATGGCTGACCAAAAGCGGCGGCTGCCTATAGCTCCCTTACGCCAAACGTCGCACACCTTCCCATATAAAACAAATCTTTCATTTCCTGTACGCATAGCACCTCACTGCGCCGCCTCTCCTCACCACCGTCACCGCTCCACACTCCGGCGTCGTATAGATGACGCTCCCGACGGCCGCAAGTCGCGCCAGAGTGTCGGCGTGAGGGTGACCGTAGGAATTATCCTTCCCGCAGGATATCACAGTAATCTCCGGGGAAACCAGCTCCAGGAAAGCTTCCCCGCTGGAGGTCCGCGAGCCGTGATGTCCGGCTTTCAGCAGCGTATAGTCTCCGCTCGAGGCTCTCTGCAGCCAGCGTTCTTCCCCCTCCTCACCGAGGTCTCCGGTGAAAAGTGCGGAGAAATCGCCGCTTTGCAGGGAAAGAACCAGAGAAGCATTGTTCGCATCGTCGACCAGCGCCTCACAGTCCTCGGGACCGGGAAATTCGCAGGTGAAGTCCACCTCGCCCCAGGTCCAGCTCTCTCCTGCCGACAGGACACGCACCGGAATGCCCTCCTCCACAGCGGCGGCCCGCAGTTCGGTCAGCGCCTCGTCCGTCGCGGAGACCGGTGAGAGCACCAACGCTTCCACGGTGAGGGAAGAATCCCGCAGCACCTCCTCCAGACCGTTACAGTGATCCTCGTCGCCGTGCGTCACGAAGACGGCAGAGAGCCGGGTGATTCCCTGAAGCTTCAGATAGGGAAGGATGCGGTAGGTCCCCACATCGGACACACTGCTGCTCCCTCCGTCGATGAGGCAGGCCC
>JAJQCL010000106.1 GCA_021202715.1 Lachnospiraceae bacterium | reverse complement strand
GTCTGCGTCAGCTGCCTCCTCCGCAGAATCCGCACTCTCCGCTTCTACGCCGTCCGGCAGCTCCGACATCTCCCCGGAGGAGCCGGAGAATTCCATGTTCTGCCGTCCCATGTTGCCTGTCTGCGTCGGCAGCAGCGCCGCCACCGCCACGTCCGCCACGATCAGCAGCGAGAGCAGGACGATCAGGACAACGTAAAACGGTTTCTTTCTATAAAAGGACAGATTTTTTATTTTCTGCCCGAATTTCTGCAGTCGTTGTTTCATGATACGCTCCTTTCTGGATCAGCCGCCGTAGTGCAGCGCATCGATAGGTTTCATCTTCGCGGCCTTATTCGCGGGGTACAGTCCAAAAATGACGCCGATCAGGAAGCAGAACGCGATGGCGATAAGCATCACCGTTCCGTCCATTTCGAAGCTCAGACTCAGGCTGGACACCGCCACCGTCACCAGCTCCAGAATCACCCAGGAGGTGAAGATGCCGATCGCACAGCCGATCATGCAAAGCACGATGGCTTCCAGAAGGAACTGGCGCAGGATCTCGCCCCGGGTCGCACCGATGGCCTTGCGGATGCCGATCTCCCGCGTCCGCGCGGTCACCGTTACCATCATAATGTTCATGATGCCGATGCCGCCGACCACCAGGGAGATCGCCGCGATGCCGCCCAGCAGAACCGCCAGCACCGAGGTGATGCTGCTCACCGCATCCTCCAGCACATTCTGGCTTGATACCGTGAAGGCGTCCTCATCCTCCTCAAAACGATCCATGAGAAGTGCGGTAATCGCTTCCTCTGCCGCCTCCGTGTCGCTCTCATCCTCGGCGCTGACATAGAATTCGGTGATGTCCGTGCTGACGGAGGAAGACAGACGCAGGAGCGTCGTATAAGGAATATAGGCCACCAGAGAGCCGGAGCTGAACACGGAGGTCAGCGAGCTGTCATCATCCTCCAGCACGCCGATGACCGTGAATTTCATGCCGTCCAGATAGATCTCCTCACCCAGACAGTCCAGATAGCCGATCAGATCCGTGGCCGTGGTCTCGTTAATGACGCAGACATAGTTGTTATTGTCCACATCGGTCGTCTTGAGGAAACGCCCCAGCAGGAGGTTCAGCCCCTCTACATTATAATAGGAAGGTGTCGTGACATAGACCGTGATGCTGTCGCTCTCCGAATCCGCACGCACCGTGGCGGAGGTGGAGGCCGTGGGAGCGATCTCCCCAATGCCCTCCTCCGCCGCCCACTCGGTCAGCGTATCCAGCTTGATGGGAGAACCCTTGTCATCGGAAACCGTGACCGTCAGCAGACTGTTTCCCAGGTCGGAGACCGCGTCCGTCACGGAGCTGGTGGCTCCATTTACCAGACTCACCAGTACCACCAGAGCCACCACGCCGATGATGATGCCCAGCATGGTCAGAAAGGCCCGCATCTTATTGCCCGCGATGGATTTGAGGGCCATTTTCAGAGACTGTGTCATTCCTCCACCTCCGTTACCTTGCCGTCCAGGATATGGATCCGCCGGGACGCCTGACGAGCCACATTGTCATCGTGCGTGATCAGCACAATCGTATTCCCCTGCTCATGCAGCTCGTGGAAGATCGCCATGATCTCCTGGCTGGTTTTGGAGTCCAGGTTCCCGGTCGGTTCATCCGCCAGGATCAGCGATGGCCTCGTGGCGATCGCCCGCGCGATGGCCACCCGCTGCTGCTGGCCGCCGGAAAGCTCGGTGGGCAGATGCTTCGCCCGCTTCTGGAGGCCCACCCGCGCCAGAGCCTCCTGCACGCGCCCGGCCCGCTCGCTCCGCTTCATCCCCTGATAGATCAGGGGCAGCTCCACATTCTCCTCCGCCGTCAGCTTCGGGATCAGATTGAAGCTCTGGAAGACAAATCCGATCTTGCGGTTGCGGATCCGCGCCAGTTCATTTTCTGTGTAATCCTCAATCGGAATTTTGTCGAGTAAATAGGTTCCCGCATCCGCGGTGTCCAAACAGCCGATGATGTTCATTAACGTCGACTTCCCGCTGCCGGAGGGGCCGATGATGGAGACAAATTCTCCGGGGTAAATGTGCATGCTGGCATGATCCAGCGCCCGCACTTCCTCCTCCCCTACGAGGTACATTTTCGAGATATCGTTCAGATCAATCATAGCTTCTGCCCAGCCTTTCCCGTGCACTCATCAGTTGCCGCCGGGCATATTGCCCCGGCCGCCGCCGGAATTACTGTCCGAACCGCCGCTGAAATCACTGAAATCACTCATGTCGCCCATATTGCCCATATTGCCGAAGCTGCTCATATCAAAACTGCTGCTGTCATCCGAAGACTCCGTGTAATATACGGTGTCTCCCTCGCTTAAGCCATCGGTGATCTCCGCATAAGAGCTGTTGGTGAGGCCTACGGTCACCTCCACCATGCCGCTGAATTCGCCGGTGCTCTCATCATATTCCGTGTAAACATACGCGGTGGAGCTGGTCTGATGCAGGGCGTCCACCGGGATCAGCAGTGCGTTGTCCACGCCCTCGATGGTAATCACCACCGACGCGGACATCCCGGAGAGCATGTCGTCGGTCTTACTGATCGTGATGTCCGCCGAATAAGACGTCACCCCGGAGCTGCTCTCGGCGGTCGTGCTGATCTCCGTCACCGTTCCTGTATAGGACTCCTCGCCGATCGAGTCAATCGTCACCGTCGCCTCCTGACCCTCGGACAGTGAGAGGATATCGGTCTCATCGACGCTGATGGTAATGATCATATTTTCATTTGTGGAAATGGTCGCCACCGTTGTATAACCGGAACTGCTGCTGTCGCTGCTCGTGCTGCTGTCTGTCATGGTTGCCGTCATTTCCGAGGAGGATGAACTGCTGCCGGAACTTTCACTGAGCGAAGAAATCTCGCCCGCCACGGTCGCGCAGATACCGCCCTCTTTGTAGATCGCGATCAGGTCTTCCAGGAGATCCTCCACGTCCTCGCGCTCCTTCAGAAGCGCGTCGTAATTGGCCGAGGTCTCTGTATCTGTCAGCGTCAGGAGCGTGTCGCCCGCATCCACGGCTTCATTTTCGGAAACCTCTAGGTCCTCCACAGTTCCCGCATAACCGGTGATCGCCAGAGAACTGTGTATGTAGAGAGTGCCGGTGCCTGCCTCATTGCCATCGCTGTCCGTTACCGTCACCTCATCGCCGTATGCAGGTCCCTTATCGGTCAGAAGTACGGTCGCCGTGCCGTCCACGACCTCTTCCACTGTCCCGTCATATTCGTCGCCGTCACTGTCAGTGACCGTCACCTCATCGCCCGCGGTCAGCGCCTCAGACGTGATGTCCACAGCCATATATCCGTCCAGAGAAAGCAGCAGCAGCGCACCGTGCTCATACATGACGGTCGCCACATCGTCGTCCTCCTCCGCATAGATGACCTTCACCCGACCAGACACGCTGGTGGTAATCTCTTCCTCCACCTCGTCGTCCGCCGCATCCTCGAGCTCCTCATCCAGCTCATCCAGAGAAGCCTGCGCGTCCGACATCGCTGTGAGAATCGACGCGTTCGTCACCGTGGCGATCAGATCGCCCTCGCTGACCGTATCTCCCTCTTCCACATAGAAGTCCGCGATCTCCAGAGAATCCGGGATCTCCACGCTCTCCACATCCTCGTCCGCCAGCGTCCCCGAGCCGGAGACCGTGGTACTGATGCTGCCCACTGTCACCTCCGCCGACTTCACATCACTGTCCTCGGAAGAGCTGACCTGCGCGGAAATACGCTTCCTCGCCTGCGTAACGCCCACCGCAACCGCCACAAGAACCACGGCCACCACCACAACCAGAGTAATGATCCCTCTTCTCCTGTGGCGCGTCCGCTCCCGCCGGTGCATCTCGAGGAGCTCTTCGTCCGTCCGGGGCAAATCATTCTTTTTCTTCATAATCCGATCTCCTTGCTTCTGCTTCTTTCCTGCTTTTTCACGGCAAAATTCTGTGCTTCCGGACAGTCTTCTCTTCCGCGCCGCAGGCGTCGCAATCTTATATGCCTTTATAAAGATAATCAAGGGACGTGGGATTTTTGTGATGGATGTATGTTATTTCTGTGACCGTGGGAAATGAGCTCTTCTCCTGCAGCGCCCATAAAGGTACCC
The DNA here is from genome assembly GCA_021202715.1 of Lachnospiraceae bacterium. Taxonomy (GTDB): domain Bacteria; phylum Bacillota; class Clostridia; order Lachnospirales; family Lachnospiraceae; genus UBA3305. The sequence goes on along the minus strand of JAJQCL010000106.1, from coordinate 20,019 downwards.
TCTGTCTGCCATACTGTCCTCAGAGTAAGGGAATTTCCCAGAAGTAAATACGAATGCGCATTGCGCATCCGCTGGAGGATTTTTTAATAAAAGTACGGAAGATTTTCCTATAAAAAAGACCGGAGCAAGCCCGCATATATTTTTTTAACATTTTCATTTCAATGAAACTCCATCTGACGGAATTTTTTCAGGTTGATCCGGTACAGAACCACATTGTAAACCGTCCATACCAGAATCGACATCACAAGACAGAATATGTACGGATGCGATGTGACCTCGATGACATTCTTATATCCCACAGGAAAAATATATTTAAACCAGGACAGATTGGGCGCAGCCAGCGCGAACATATAGAACAGAGAAGTCCCGACCAGAGCCATACCCGTCGAGGTCCGCAGAGACAGAGTGATTCCCACATGAATATAGAAAAGCACACTGATGGTGATCTCAAAGGTATTGTACAGGAAGTTCGGCACATTGTCCGGGTAGGCTACCAGCGTTCCCGTCGCCATATCCTGGTATTGAAACAACAGATAGTAGAACACGAAGGACAAAACAATGTAGGTGACCAGGAAAATAGCATATACGGTATAAATCGACAGATATTTGGCTCGAAGCACCTGCTCGCGCGGCAGATCCTTATACATATAAATGCTTCTGGTATGGATCTCCTGATAGAATGACGTGGCCGCGATATAGACTCCGATCAAAACCGGCAGGAAGAGCATATCCTGGAAAGCGAGCAGCATGTTGACAAACTCGAAGGCTCCCATGGGATCGCCGGAAAAATTAAACAAACCGCTTCCAAAATGGCAGCAAACCGTCACCAGGACGGGCCACAGGCCGAGGAGTATCAGTGCGACGGCATCCTTTCTGTGCAGCGTTTTCTTCAGTTCATATCGATAGATGCCTCTCATGACCGTTCCTCCTCAAAAAAACGTTCCAATGCCGAGCCTCTGGACGCTACATTTTTGATCCTGTAATGAGCCAGAACCTCCTTCAGCATCTGATCCGGATCCGACTCGGCGACGATGATACGCATCCCACCATTCTCTACAGTCACCGGGTAACGCTCCCCCAGTTCTCCCTCATAGGGATGATCCAGATCCAGCGTAATCTCCGGCACAAACGCGGGAATTCCGTCAAACACCAGTTCTCCGTTGTAGAGAACCAGCATTCTCTCACAGACTTCATTCAGCTCATAAAGCTGATGACTGGAAATGATCGCCTGCATTCCTTCCTCTGCGACCTTCTTCTTCAGGATCCCAATCAGTTCCTTCACACCAGTGGGATCCAGACCCACGAAGGGTTCGTCCAGGACCAGCACCCGGGGCTTCCCCAGCAGCGCCTGAGCCAGACCCAGTCTCTGCTTCATACCAAATGAAAACTCCGTCGGCTTCTGATCCCGGTTCTTTTGCAGGCCTACCAGCTCCAGCATGGGATCGATCTCCGACAATTCACTTGGCCTGCCATGCACATTCAGGTAAAACGCCAGGTTCTCCCAGGCAGACAGATAGGGAAAATATACCGGCTCCAGCAGAATTCCCACCCGGCTCAGAGAATTATCCCGGTGAAGAATGCTCTCTCCGTCCACGAAGACATCCCCTTCATCCGCCCGGATGAATTTGCAGAGAATCTTCAGCAGTGTGGATTTCCCGGCTCCGTTCTGGCCGATGAGGCCGAGCATTTCCCCGTCCCCCAGTTCAAAAGAAATATCATTCAGAGCTTTTCGCTCCGCCTTCTCATACTGCTTCGACACATGCTCCACGCGAATCATAGCCTCTTCCCCCTTTTCTTCAGAATAAAACGCAGAACCGTCATCGTACAGAACTGCGCAAGAAACACCACGATGACATTGGAGAGTGAGCTGATATTCTCTCCGACATCAATCGAAACAGTGTCACTTTGAAAGGTATTGTTCACTGCGAAAGCCTCCGCACTTCCCATGGCTCCCGCCGCCAGGCCGAAAGCGAAGTAGCCCACGGTCATAAAAAGAGAAAGCAGTACGATACACACCCACTCACGATTTCCCCGGCAGCCTCTTACATACAGAAAACTGTTAAATAGCATGGGGAGCAAAAGAGCCAGGGCCAGGAATTCCAGTGCAGAAGCATGCGCGAGCCGAATCAGCAGCAGACCATAGGCGGCCGCATTGAATACAAGTGAAAAAATAACAGCATGTATTACAGACATATCGTTTCCTCATCATTTCTATAAAAATGTAATAACAACATCGTATGCCCAGTGAGCCAGAATGCTCTTTCCCAGTCCGAACCGGACCCGCAGCCCCGCAAAGCAGAGACCCAGCGGAAAACGAACCAGAAGATTCGCCAGGATATTGTCGTTGATGTGCAGAATAACGGCAAAAATGAGAGAGGAAAAAACAACTGCTCTCCCCAGACTGCCGTTCTTCTCATAATAGGGCAGCTGCAGCCCCCGGAAGTGATACTCCTCTGCCACCGCTACCGCAAGATAATGCAGGACAATATTTGTCGGATATTTCCAGATCAGGAGGACGGCCGCGAAAAGGAAGAGAAGAATATCTGCGGCCCACTCTCTCCCCCTGGGAAGATTTGCAGGAACAAAATCAAACACGAAGCGGTAAATAAGATACGGAAAAAGCGCCAGTGCCAGCAGCATGGAGATATCTGTACCGGCCTGCATGATCCACGATTCCGTCTCATACAGAGCCATCGCGGAGGCCACAGTCAGGACATTCAGCAGAATCGCCGCCGCAATGGTGACCGACAGTCCATACAGGAGATATCTTGTCTCGTCCTTTGTAATCCGGAAAGTCTGCCATTTCCCGGCAGGAAAGATTCTCTCAGTCCTTCTCATGCTCCCACCTGCTGACGGATGTATTCCGCCTGCTTCTCATAATACGCCCGATACATGGCACAGTACGGATCGACCGTTCCGGCCGCGAGCGAACGGGCCTTGCAGCCTGCGCCGCAGAGCATCCGGTACTCGCAGTTTCTGCACTCCCGCGGTGTCTCCATCGTCCCGGCAAAGGCCTTTAGACGTTCCCATGCTGTCTCCGGCGACGTCAGCAGACTGCCGAGGTTATATCGCTGCAGCATATGGCAGGGGCAGAGATTTCCGGCGGCATCCACACTGATGGATTCCCGGCAGGCGGCACAGGAATCCCGGCAGAAGATCTCATCATAGGCGGAAATCCCTTCAACAAACCCTCCCAGACTCTCTGCGCAGGTGAGAGCCAGATCTCTCTGCTGTCTCTCGTTCAGCAGCAGCGGTCGGCATCCCGCTTCATCCGAATAGAACAGACTGAAAGTGATGGGAATCTGATACGCTGCGCTCATGGCGAAATAATCCCTGATCTGCTCCTCGTTCCGGCTGGTCACTGTAATGATCCCGCACACCGGGACCGAAAGGGCCTGCGCCCGCGCCACATTCCGCAGAATCCGCTCACGGAAGATATTACGGTTCACAGCATTCGTATCCCGGTCCAGAAAATCCATGGACAGATGCAGCACATCCAGCCCCCGCAGAACCTCATCCGGGATCGCGATACTGCCGTTGCTCACCACCTCGACACCGAAACCATGCTGTCTCGCCATCGCAATCAGCTCTGCCAGATCATCCCGAAGCAGCGGCTCTCCACCCGAGAGGATCACCCGGCGCACGCCGTGCTGATCCAGTTCTCCGAAGATGGCCTCCAGCTGCAGCAACGTAAGATCCGGTCGCCGGTTTCTCTCGGATGTCCGCGAATAGCAGCCGACACAATTCATATTACAGCGATCCGTGACATGCACATAGGACTGACGTGCCGGGGCTCCCCCGCTTCCCAGAAAATCACAGGCATCCAGACAGTTCTTCATCTCCTGCGGCAGACTCTCCCAGTCTCCGGTCTCCAGTGCCTGACGCACCACATCCTCATTCTCAGGCTCCAGGTACGCCACAGCGCCGCTCTCATAATTGCACAGAAACGTCATGCCCTTCATATGCTCGATGCGAATTTTCTCATCCATTCTCCACGCTCCTTCATCTGCCTCCCTCCGACTGCTCTCCGGGATCCGACGCCCGGAGTCCGGAGGGAATCTTTCTTAATTTATTTCCTGTTTACACCTCATTGATAGCATAGAGAAGATAAAAGATCAATGGATTTGAGCGACAATTATTAGAATTTACGCATAATTTACAAAGCATTTGAACAGTCATTTCAAAAGAATATCGAAATTTCCCCCGCATCCATCGCCTTGTGGGCGTAATGATTTTGTGCTTTGGCACGCCCGTTCCCGAATCGAACTTGACGGAGTATGAGAATCATGATACGATTTGTCTGGTAATTCTATCTTATACGAATCATTTTCAAAACGTTTTGCTTTTGATGCTGCAAGGGACACATGTCATACATCGAATGTTCGATTCGTACTCATGATTTTGGGTCCTGCAAGACATGAAGGAGTTTCACTATGACACTTCAACAGCTGGAATATTTCAGTACGCTGAGCAAAATCCTGCACTACTCCAAGGCAGCGGAGGCACTGCACACCTCTCAGCCCAACCTGAGTTACGCCATCAAAGAACTGGAGAAGGAGCTTGGCGTCCCCCTGTTCCGAAAAACCGGCCGCAACATCGTACTCTCTGAATATGGTCTCCAGTTTGCCGCCTATGCGGAGGACGCGCTGTCCAGCATTTCTATGGGAAAGAATGCGCTGTTCCATATGACCGATCATACGGATACCCTCGCGCTGGATTATATCGAGGATGCCGGCATGGATTTCATCCCTTCCCTGCTCCACGACTTCAGCCTTAAGAATCCGGATGTGACATTTCGCCTTTATCAGGCGCACAATTCCATTCTCGTGCGCCGTATGCTGGATGAGATCAGCGACCTCGCTTTCGCCATCGAGAATCCCGACTACCCCATGATCACCTCGCGAACGATCGTCGAGCAGGAAATGGTCCTCTGCGTCCCGCCCGCTCATCCGCTCTCCCGCCGCTCCTCCATCTCCCTCACGGAGATCGTTCTGGAGCCGATCGCCGTCTTCAGCCGCTCAACCGGAGTCCGCCGGATCGTGGACAACATGTGCGAAGAGGCCAGCATCCATCTGAACATTGCTTATGAATGTGAGGATATCATCGCCGCCTACACCTATGTGGCGGCCGGATTCGCCGTCGCGATCACCCCGCGTACGGCCATCGCCAAAAATTTCCGCGTCGTCGAGATCCCGATCATTGCTCCGCTCCGCACCCGCAGCCTGTGCCTGCAGTACAACAGCGCACACTCCCTGCCCCGCGCCGCCCTGCGTTTTATGGACTTTGTCTCGGAGCGCTTCCCGCTGTCTGCTTCTTCGTAAACTCTTCCAGACGACAGAAATCCCGGCGAAGGGTTCTCTCCCCTCGCCGGGATTTCTTTAAATTCATATTTGTATGCAGCCACTCCCTACGCATCATGATTGATCCGCACGGCGGATATTTGGCTCGTCCGCTGCCACACTTCGCTACAGCAGGCTCACAAACAGAATATAGAGGATCATCCCCACGATCACATTCAGGACGAAAGCGTTGCTTGCCACCTCCACATCCTCCTGACTCCCATACTCCCCGACCATGACCACCAGGACGGTCGAGCCGAACTGCGAGAGCATGGTAAAAAAGGCATAATCAAAATAGACAGAAGGGGCAATGATCCGATCCAGGATCAGCCATTTAAACAGATAGCCCACTCCGAAGGCCAGCGCATACCGATACGCTACATATCCGGCGCTCTCGCGGATCCGCCCCCGGTCCTGCAGATGGATCTGATAGCCGACCACGACCATGGTCAGCACGGTGCTGATCGACCCCAGCTTCTCGATGGCCGAGAAGAGACAGCTCCCCCAGACCGTCGCCGCCAGCATCTCCCCCGCGCCGCTGACATTGAGCGCCAGCGCGGCCACGACCATGAGAAAAAGCGGCGTCGCCATACTGCGCAGCAGATTTGCCGGGCGGAAGCTCTGTCCCTGAAGCATCATGCGGGCCAGCGTCAGATACACCACTGCGAAGAACAGCTCATGGCCCACTCCCATGGCGACCAGATAGTCCATATGCTCCTCTCCAAATACTGTAGAGAAGAGCGGAATCCCCATCAGCCCGAACGCAAAGGCCGAACTGAAAAAGACAAAGAAAGCGCGGCGGATATGGAAGCATCGATAGACTGCGTAACTGATCGCCAGGAACAGGCACAGCAGCAGAAAAAACAGCACCGTCACCAGCAGATAGTCCCGGCGGATCTCCAGATCCAGCATCGTGTTAAACAGAACGCAGGGAACCAGAACATTTCCGATGAATTTGGTCAGTTGGCGCACGACCTGATCATCAAAATAATCGATCTGACGCAGGAAAAATCCAAAAGCCAGCAGCAAAAGCAGCGGCAGGATGTTGATCAGAAGGTCACTCATGCTTTCTTCTTCTTAAAAACGTTCTTAAGCGGAGTTTGAAGGAGAATCATTACGACAATCGCCAGGAACAGAAACAGGGAAAGAGGACTGTGCACCACCTGTGACGCAAAGGTCGGCAGTTCCCCATAGCACATGGCGATCGTCCGCCGGAAGTTCAGTTCCAGGAGATTACTTAAAATGAATCCCAGAATGATCGGGCCAACCGGGAAATCATGCTTCTTCAGGAAATATCCCACATAACCTGCGATGGCCATAACAAGAACATCAAAGACATTCTGATTGGCCGCATAGGATCCTACCACAGTCAGGACGATGATAAACGGCAGCAAAATCTCCTTAGGGACCGAGGCTGCTTTGGCAAAAGCCTTCAGGCCCGTCAGTGCTGCCGGCAGCAGCAGGATATTTCCCACAATGATGCAGGCAATGATCAGATAAAACATCTGCGGCTGTTCATTGACCAGCGTAGGGCCCGGTGTAATGCCATGAATCATCAACGCCGAAATAATAATGGCCGCTACAGAATCCCCGGGGATTCCCAGTGCAAGCATCGGCACATAGGCTCCTCCTACAGCTGCATTATTTGCACATTCCGGGGCAACCAGCCCCTCCACGGCTCCCTGTCCAAAGGGTACCTCCGGATTCTTTGTCGTACGCTTCGCGTGATCATAACAGACGATGGCTGCGATATCTCCGCCAGTGCCGGGAAGAGCGCCAATAAAAGCACCAATCAGAGAACAGCGGATCGTCAGCGGCAGATACTTGATGACCTCCTTCAGATTCGGCCTCAGATGATCCAGCTTCTGCTTCATGACTGTCGCTTTTCTCAGATCGCTTACCTGGAAAAGAGATTCCGCCATACCAAAGGAACCGATCATAATGGCGATCGAAGTAATACCGGACATCAGATTCATGTTTCCGAACGTAAAGCGATTGACCGCCGTCATGGTATCCATCCCGACGCATCCCAGAAACATGCCCAGGAAACCGCCAAACATGCCTTTTGCAAAGTCATCTCCGGAAAGACTGCCCAGCAGGAAAATCCCCAGAAGTGCCAGCATGAAATAATCTCTGGCAGCAAACAGCAACGAGAACTTCACCAGAAGAGGGGTCGCTGTGCAAAGCACGATCGCACCGATCAGGCCGCCAATGACAGACTGCACGGCCGTCGTGGTCAGCGCATGCGCCGCCTCTCCCTTTTTCGCCAGAGGATATCCGTCGAAGGAGGTCGCAATCGCCGCCGGTGTTCCGGGCACATTAAGAAGGATCGCAGAGCGTGATCCCCCGTACACACCACCAATATGAATCCCGAGAATCAATGCGATGGCATTCATAGGGCTCCATCCAAAGCTGAATGTAATACCCAGAGAGGCAGCCATGCTGACTGATATGCCCGGCATGGCTCCGGCATACAATCCGAAGAGCAGGCCTCCAAGAAGATAAAGCAACAGCGTCGGCTGCGTGAATATCGTCAACAAATATTGAAGCATCTGAACATCTCCTCCCTCCGTCAGGGCAAAAGTACATTAAAGATTCTCTCGATCACTACATATATGATAGCCAGGGAAATGACCGTAAACAGTACAGTCCGTCCCATTTTTTTCCATTTGCTCAGATATCCAATGGTCCCGATCAGAAAAATCGCGGAGGAGATATAAAAGCCCACGTAATTCAGCAGGAAAACATAAACAGCAACCGCTGCGCCCAGAACCAGCGCATTCAGCGGGATCTCTGCCTGAATCGCCTCCCAGAGGCGGTTTTTTGAAGGTTCTTCTTCGTCCTCTCCTTCAGCCTTTTCCGGTTTTTTTCGAATCGTATTGATCATTGCCATTCCTGAGAAGAACAACATGCAGACCGACGTCAGCAGAGGAAAGACGGCTGCCGAATCAATGGCCGGGTACTCCCGTACCAGCAACAGAGACTGAAACAGGCAAAAGAGACTGATGATGATAAGGACTCCGATAAATACAATGTCACGCTCTCTCTGCATTTTCATAGATACATCCACTCCTGTATATATTCCGCGCATTACACCGCAGAAATCCTTTTCCTTTTTGCAATAGGTACAACAGGCTGTCTCCCTCCGCCCCCAAAAGGAACGGAGGAAAACAGCTGTTGGAAAGAGTCTTATTGAATTAAAGGTAGTAGATCTCCCTGTGCTCTGTACTTACTCCTCCAGACGCTCTACTCCGTAATCAGAAGGGCAGACCTCCGTCTCTCCGATATCGTACATCAGCCACCAGATCTTCGCCTGCTGGTTCTTCATGAACTCGTTGGCCTCATCGCCGGTCAGACCCATCGGGATATCCCGGCAGGTACCGATATACTCCTGGAATTCGTCGGTCTCATAAGCCTGCATGAAAGCATCTGTCAGGGTATCTACGATCGCCTGATCCGTACCAGCCGCCACTTCTACAACGAAGAACGGACCATAAGGCATATACTCGGCCAGATCCGGATAATAATCCGTCAGACGAGGGCAATCTTCATATCCATCCAGTTCTGCTTCATTGTCCATAACCGCCAGGACTCGCACAGAGCCATCCGTCATCAGCGGATAGGAGGTCTGGGTGCCCGCTACAAAGGCTTCAATATGCTTTCCAAGCAGAGCCGTATTGGCATCGGAGCTTCCATCATAAGCCACACGGTTAAACTCTACATCAAATTCATACTCAAGGATCGACCACCAGACATCCGGCAGTCCGCCCGTTCCCGTTGTACCAACGGTGATCTTTCCAGGGTTCTCGCGCGCCGCTTCGATCAGATCCTCCACCGTCTCATACGGCGAATCCGCATAAGTAATCATGATGCCGCACTCACGCATATACAGAAGGATCGGGATGAAATCATCATAATCCAGATCCGCAGTTCCCCAGCAACGGAACAGTCCGGTACTCTCCGAACCAGTCAAAAGGGTATAACCATCCGCAGCCTGCTGAGAAACATACGTCGTTCCGACAGCTGCACTCGCCCCGGTCTTATTAATGACCGTGATCGTCTGTCCGAGGAACTCCTGCGCCAATGTGCAAAGGGTTCTGGACATTGCGTCGGTTCCCGATGTCGTACCAAAAGGAACAACCGCCGTCACTGTCTTTGTCGGATAATCCGTCGTGGTAGAAGCAGCCGCTTCCGTTGTCTCCTCTTCCGTTTCAGAGTCTGCCGCTCCCGTCGTCGCCTCTTCCGTCTCAGCCGCCGCAGCCGTCGTGTCTGTGGAAGACGAACTGGAAGAAGAACAACCGGCCAGCATTGTGGCAATTAGTGCAACAGACAGCAAGATTCCAATCCATTTTTTCATGTTTTCTCTCCTTTACTTTATGTTTTAGTCAAAGACTCTTTCCCTTGTTGCCAACTTCTCTTTATCCTTTATGTGTAGGGTCTGCCCCTAAATCAATTCCCGAACCGCCGTTTCTACCCGATCCAACGCTTCCTTCAGCTGGGAGCGCGGGCAGGCAAAATTGATCCGAACATACCCCGGCGCATCAAAATCCCTGCCATCGTTAAAATTCACTCCAGCCTTCTCCCGGAAGAAAGTCCAGGGATCTTCCAGTCCCAGTTCCCGACAATCTGCAAAAGCCAGATAGGTCGCTTCATTGTGATTTACAGAAATTCCCGGGATGGAACGAATCCGCTCTTCCATGTAGTCCCGGTTGGCACGCAGATACGCGATCAGCTCTCTATGCCATTCTCCGCACTGACCATAGGCGGCCCGCAGAGCCTCAATCCCCAGCACTCCGACCGGAGAAAACAGCCCATAACAGATGTCCAGATATTTCTGACGCAGCTCAGCATTCGGAATGATGGCAAACGCATACGGAATGGCCGGGATATTGTACGTTTTTGACGCGCTTGTGAGCGTCACGGAATGCTCTCTGGCCTCCTCGTTCACCGAAAACCAGGGCACATGCTTTCCTTCAAAAACCAGATCACAATGGATCTCATCGGAAATCATCAGAAGATCATGTCGACTGCAAAAGTCCTGCAGCTCCGTCAGCTCTTCCCTGGAAAAAACACGCCCCGAAGGATTGTGCGGGTTACTCAGGACAAAGGACTTCACGTTCTCATCGCAGGCTGCCTCCATGGCCTCAAAATCCATCTCATAGCGCCCGTCCTTCTGCCGAAGCGGAACCTCACGAACTCCCGTATGCGCTCCTGTGGGAGCCGCCGGATATGGGGATACATTGGCGTATTCAGCATGATGTCTCCCCCGGCCAAGCGACAGGCCAGATTGGCTCCCGGCATCACGCTGGGCACAAACACGATCCATTCCCGTTTTACTTCACATTGATGTGAGTGCGCATAGTACGCGATGATCGTGTCATACATCCCCTCATCGATGAAGGAAAATCCGAAGGTGCCCTTTTGAATCCGGTCGTTCAGCGCTCTGGTGATCGGATCCGGAATGCGAAAATCCATGTCCGCCACCCACATGGGAATATACTCTCCGCTCTGGTCATCCCATTTCTGGGCAAAAATTCCCCGACGGTTTACCACCTCATCAAAATTGGTCACGATCTCACCCCCCTAAAAGAAAATCTTTCGTCCTTCTTCCGCAGACTGATAGGCCGCATAGAGAACCTTCGTTGTATCATAGGCAATATCAAACCCGGACAGAGGATCGCGGTCATACGCCACGCACTCCATGAAGTCCTGCATCTCGCCCATATATCCCCGGATCACCTCATCGGAGACAAAGGCTTTGTTCCACCCCAGCTTCGCCGGCAGCATCTCAGCGATATCCACATTCTCCAGCCCTTCTTCATCCAGGAAATATGTATTCAGGATGTCTGTGGGAGTGATGTTGCACATCAGCGCTGCGTCGTTACTGTATACTTCCACATAATTCTTAGTGCCGCCCAGGACCACATCCGAGGCCAGTACGGTAGCCTTCGTCCCGTCGCTGTAGGTGATGCTGATGACTCCTACATCCTCCACATCCACCGGATGCGCAACGATGTGACGATGCTCCTCCTCCGTCAGGCAGTGGGTCGCCATTCCGGTATCACAGAACACGCTCTGTATCTCGATCTTCTCGCCCCGGTTCAGCGCCTCCTGACGTTTCAGCCAGAGAATACCAGTCAGGGGATGACAGCCGACCCGTGTCAGGGAGCCTCCGCCGATGCAGCTCCAGAGCCCGGCCCCTGCCGTCGTGGAGCCCTTTACGCTCTCCTCTCCCTTCATCCAGAGGATCTTACTTTTCTTCGCCCGAAGGATCTCCGCCGCTTTCTGAATCGGCGTCGCGTAGACAAAGTTCTCTGCATACATGAACTTTCCTTCGGAGGCCTCGATGACTTCCTTCAGATCGTCCATCTCCTGCAGAACCTTCTCCAGCATCTTCCGCTTCGGAACGCGGAGACCGACATCCTCGTCTCCCTTCTGTCCGAAATAACCCGTCAGAGGCTTTTCACAGATCACATGCTTCCCCGCCTGCAGTGCTTCCCGCGCCATCTGCGGATGGAGCATCGGCGGCGTGACGATATCAATCACATCGATTTCCGGATCTGAGAGCAGCTCATGATAATCCTGGCTGATCTTCTCATATCCATACCGCTTCTGTACAGCCGTCGCCCGTTCCACGTTCGTGTCACAGATCACCTTCAGGCGCACGCGGACACCGCTCACCTTCTCATATCCATTCCCATGCAGGCAGGCCGCGTAGCCGGCCCCGATGGTCCCTACGCATACCGTGTCTTTTTTCATCATACCCATGTCCCCGCTTCACTCACCGTCGATCAAGGCATTCAGAATCCGATAGTCCCTTATATGCATCTGCCCCGGTCCGGAGATTCCGGTCACCGACACAAAGCACATATCTGTTCCCAGGCTTCCGCCGCCAAACCGCGTCACCGCACCTACGTCGCCCATCAGAGAGCCAATCACAGGATTCTTCATCCAGTCCTGCTTCGCCTCGCAAATGGTCTGGCAGAACACCGCCACATCGTGATAATTCTGCGGCATCAGAGCCAGTTTGTTGATGTCCGCACCCAGCGCCTCCGCACGGCGCAGCTTCCCGCATACGGTTTCCTGATCCGGCATTCCTTTAAAATCATGATAGGAAAGAACAAGTTTGACTCCATGGGCATGCAGGATCTCACGCACCTCTTCGATATAGGCGTCCTCATAGCGCATTTCAAGATCCACCAGATCAATGCAGCCACCCGCGGCGACAGCTTCGATCACGGCACGCTTCACAGCCGGTTCCAGCGGCGCCGCGCCGCCCTCCTCCGGCGAACGCGGTGTGAACAAAATCGGAACGTCTCCCACCTCCGCGCGGAGCGCTTCGGCTGCCTTCGCCATCGCTTCCGGATTGGCGATCTCCGCAAAATAGTCTGACCTCCACTCCAGAATATCCGGTGATTCCAGGCAGCTCTCTCTGGCATCCGCACACAGGGACGCCAGATCTTTGGAGATCAGCGGCACGCAGGTCAGAAGCCTGCCATCGCCAAATACTTTTCCATTTCGCAGAGGAATCTGCTTTTGACTGGGATGAAGCATTGTAAATACCCCCTATCTTTTTTACTGTCTTAAAGAACCGGTCTTTCCTGTATCGTAGTCATTTTGTATTTTTTTATCAATATTAGGTTTTTTATTTGATGCATAAAATATTTTTATAAATCAACTTCCTGCATTTCGTCATTGCTGACGCAGATATTCCACGAGCATCTGGAGCCCGGTTGTGTAAACCATCTCTCCAAATCCCGTCACCAGCCCTGTGACGGACGGAGCGATTACGTTGTGGGAATTCGCCTGCTTACAGGTATTCGTCATATGAAGCTCCACGACAGGAAGCGGGGTCTGGCTCAGCGCTTTTGCGATCGCCTCCCCGTTCTCCATCCAGGTCGCCGGATTAAACAAAATACCGGCAAACCCTTCTTCTTTCGCAGAAAGAATCTTCCCGCAGACCTCATCTTCTTCATTACTCTGATAGAAGCTCATTTCCACAGAAATCTTTACTGCCGCCTGTGTCAGCTGGTCATTCAGTTCTTCCATCGTAACGGTGTGTAAACCGGGTTCCTTGCCCATTTTGTCGTGACCAATTCCATGAATCATTAAGATCTTTTCCATTTTTTGTCTCCTTTTTTTGCTGATTTTTTTATGATTTCAGCCGCACAGGGCCGCTGATTGCCTTTTACACGACACCGATCAACTGCAGCAACCGGTAGCCTCCCGATAAATTATAGATATTCTGTCCCTCCCGGCGCTGCATCAAAATTCGCTGGGCAATATATCCCCGCAGCCCAACCTGACAGTAGATCCAGATCTCCCGATCTCCCGGAATTTCCTCAAGACGCTCGCGCAGTTCATCCACGGGAATGTTCCTGCTTCCCTCCAGATGACCTTCCTCATACTCTTCCGGCGTTCGTACATCCAATAGTACGGAAGTCTCTCTGTCCCGCGCCTCCAGATCATGCCAGTGCCTGATCGGAGACAGCCCTTCCAGCACATTCTCCGCCAGGAAGCCGGCATAATTGACCGGATCCTTTGCAGATGAATAGGGCGGTGCATAGCACAGTTCCAGCTCGGCCAGGTCCGAGACCGTCCCACCCAGCTGGATGACCGCCGCGATCACATCGACTCTTTTCTCCACTCCTTCCGCACCGACACACTGACATCCCAGTACCTTTCCTTCCGGTGAGAAAAGCAGCTTCATCGTCAGAGGACTGGCTCCCGGATAGACAGATACATGCTGTGACGGAGAAAGATACACTTTCTCATAGGGAATTTTCTGCGTTTTCAGAGTCTTCTCATTCAAGCCTGTACAGGCAGCCGTCTGATGAAAGACCTGACAGACCGAGGATCCAACCACCCCTCTAAAGTGCCTGTTTCTTCCAGCCAGATTCGCGGCAGCGATCCGTCCCTGTCTGTTGGCCGGTCCGGCCAGAGGAAGCATCGTCGATTGACCGGTCATCCGGTGTCGGATCTCTGCAACATCTCCCACGGCAAATATATCCGGGTCTGAGGTCCTCAGGCTCTCATCTACATGGATCCCCGTCCTGGCATTTACCTCCAGCCCGGACTCGACCGCCAGATGGCCTTCCGGTCGAACGCCCACCGCAAGGAGAACCAGATCGCATTCCCACTCCTGATCACCACACAGGACCCGGCAGCCGTCTTCCTGGGGAAGGATCGCACGAACCGGCTGTCCCAATGACAGCTGAACGCCTCCGGCCCGCATTTCCCCGGCGAGGATTGCTGCCATCTCCGGATCAAAGGGCGGGAAAATCTGTTCCGTCCCTTCTGCCAGAATTACCTCCAGATTCCGCCGACGCAAATTCTCCGCCATTTCCAGGCCAATAAAGCCTCCGCCAATCACGACCACCCGACGACAGCTTTCTTCACTTATACGCCGTTCAATACGCCGCATATCCTCCATTGAACGAAGCACGCAGACCTCAGGGAGGTGGACGCCGTGGACAGGCGGTATGACCGCTTCCGCGCCGGGAGCAAGCACGAGCTGATCGTAACTCTCTGAATATTCCCTTCCGCTTTTCAGATCTCTGATCTGCACAGACTTCGAGGTCCGGTTCACTGCCGTCACCTCGGAGAAGATCCTCACTTCGATGCGAAATCTTTCCCAGAGGGACTCCGGTGTCTGGAGTAAAAGCTCCTCCTCATCCTCCACAACGCCTCCGATATGGTAGGGAAGCGCACAATTGGAATAGGAAACCTCTCCCCCTCTTTCAAAGATCAAAATCTCTGCGCTTTCATCTAATCGACGCAGCCGCGCCGCTGTACTCGCTCCGCCTGCCACGCCACCGACAATGACCACTTTCATACGGTTTCCTCCGGGCAATATTTGTCTAAGACTTCATTCAGAAAGACAGCGATCTTCTCCACCGCCTGATAACAACGAATCTCCTCCTGCCGCCAGACGCTCTTGATATCGTGACAATCCAGGCTTCCAAAAAACTCCTTACACTGAGCCACGAATTCCTCCGTCGCCTCCTTGCTTTTTTCAAAGGACTCGTCGTCGCCCTGATTGATCAGATAGCTGATTGCCGACACGCCTCCCAGGATCGCTCCGCAGAAACACTCGCTGCTGACGCCCCCGCTGAATCCGCTCATCATGCGGCAGCATGCTTCCGGCGTCTGTCCGCTGCGAGCCTCTGTCCCGGCGCGCAGCATCGTCTCGGCACAGTTTGTCTCCTGCGTCACATAAATCTCATACAACCTGTCCGTTACCTGACCCATTTTTCTTCTCCTTTCATCTGCTCCCAGACATCCAGACTAACCTTCAGCTCCGGATTCCCCGGTGTCGCCAGCGCATCAAAGGCATCCTTTCCATGCTCCAGAGAATAAATCGAGGAGATCAGCGGATCCAGCTGAATCTTCCCCCCGGCCACAGCATCGACCGCTTCGAAGATCTCGTCTGTAAATGTATAGCTGCTGATAATATTTATATCCCGCCCAAAAATATCCATCGGGCAGAAATCCACCTTCTTTTGAATCATGCCAACAAGCACCACATCCCCGCAGTTGCGGGTGGCCCGGATAGCCTGTTGGAAGGCCGGGACCGCATCTGTACAGATGATCGTTCGATCGGCCCCCAGCCCATCGGTGGCTTCCTTCACCACCTGTGCCAGATCATCTTCACGGGCATCCACGGTAATATCTGCCCCCAGCTGTCTGGCCATATCTAACCGGGCCACTGAGGTGTCACTGCAGACAATCTTCCCGGCCCCCAGCGCCCGCAGACTCAGAATCGTGAGCAGACCGATGGGGCCGGTTCCGATCACCGCCGTTGTCTCTCCCGGCGTAAAGCTGCCGTTCTGCGCAGCATGATACCCTACTGCCAGCGGCTCCATCAGGCTGCCGTGGAGCAGAGAAACCGTGTCAGGCAACGGAACCAGCGTATATTCCGGCAGGCAAATGTACTCGGCAAAGGTTCCATTACAGGCCGCGACTCCCACGGAATTTCCCAGACTCAGTCGATTAGGACAAATGTTATAATGTCCATGAGTACAATACCAGCAGGTTCCGCAATAAATGGGAGGGTTACAGCATACATGCTGTCCCACGCGCAGTTCCTTCACGCCTTCCCCCAGCTGATCGACGATGCCAGAAGCCTCATGGCCCAGAATCAGCGGAGGGCGAAAACGATCCGAAGCATTCTTATATGCTCCCAGGTCCGAACCGCAAATGGCCGCATACTGCAGCTTCAGGCGTACTTCCCCCGCTTTCGGTTCCGGCAGATCCCATTCTTCTATCTCCAGTTTCCCAGGGCCATGATACACCAATGTTTTCATAGAAATTACATCCTTTCCGCTTTTTCATTTAATGAAATCTTCTAATTATCCATGTCCTATTTATGTGATAAAAGTTCCATGTTCACGTCGTTTTTTTGAGATTTTTTGAGTTATTCCCTAAAATTTCTCAAAGATTTTGCTTGTATTATATTTCACTCCCTGCTCTTTGTCAACAAATATTTTCGTTAAACGAAATATTCTGCAGATTGGTTCCCGCTTATATTTCGTTTAATGAAATTTTTATTTCCCATTCGCTAAATATCGTTGACTCTCAGAACGCCTCCATGTTATAATGAGGAAAAGTTGGTAATCATTGAGGTTGAACATGAATGACAAAAGCCTATATACGCGTTCTGTTGAGCGGGCGATCGATATTTTAGAATGTTTCATTGAACGCGACTCCCTGTCACTGCACGAAATTGCCGAAGCAACCTCCCTGCCGGACAGCACAGCCCTTCGTATCATCAATTCCCTGCGCAAGCGGGGATATCTCATGCGCATGCCGCACACGAAGAATTATTGTCTGGGGGACCGTTTCCTGCAGTTTACCTCTCCCGGAAATTCTGTAAAGAACCGACTTCAAAACATCTCTCAAACAGAGATGCAGAGTCTGTTTCAACGCTACAACGAGAATCTGCAGCTGTTCACCTTCAACGGCAGCGAACTCTGCTGTCTGATTGCCTGCGAGTCCACGCAGACCTCCCATCCTCCCATTTATGAAGAGAGCCGGAAATGGT
The DNA here is from genome assembly GCA_021202715.1 of Lachnospiraceae bacterium. Lineage (GTDB taxonomy): Bacteria > Bacillota > Clostridia > Lachnospirales > Lachnospiraceae > UBA3305. Next base: position 2,637 of record JAJQCL010000106.1, on the reverse strand, counting down.
ACCCCTGTGCAGCCGGGCGGGTGTTTCTTGCCTACCAGGACGAGGAAAAACAGCATCAGCTTGATCCCGAAGGGCTCGTAGAAAAAGATACCCTTGCAAAAATACTGGAGGATGGCTACACGCTTTGTGTCGGCCCCGACAATATCAGTATCGTTGAAATCGCCGCGCCGATCTTTGGCTTCAACCAATCTTTGCAGGCAGTTCTCCAGCTTTCCGGCCCGGCCTCCCGACTTGTCAACGAAAAAATTCTTGACAAATTAGAAGACACTGCGCACACAGCACAAACGATTTCTTCGCAGCTCGCAGACGGCGTATCCGCTGCCACTAACACACAATCTCTACAGTAACCATAGAGGGGGTATAATTTTATGGAACCGCGTGAACAATTCTCCGAGTCTTTTCCCCGCGTATGTACAGCCATTATGGCTACGAACACGCATACCATTTTGCAGGAAATGAAAGTAATGACTGAACTGTCCGGGGATCTGTTCGAGTGGCGCGCTGATTTCTTTGAACGGCATTTCGATCCTTCGCAGATACAACATGTTTTAAAAGAAATGAAAAAGACCGCGCGAAAAAGAGAAATCATCTTCGCCCTGCGAAGCATTGACCAGGGTGGTCACTGCGCCCTGAAAGATGATGACCTGAAACATGAGATCTTTCAGGCTGTCATTGACAGCAACTGTGCGGATTACATAGAGCTTGAGCTGGAACCAGAGCCGTTTTCTCCCTGGAAGAAGGATATTCTGCAGCAAATAAAAGCCTCCGGACACAAGGCCATCATTGCTGCCTATAACTATGAAAATACTCCCGGCGCTGAAGAAATCACGAGTCTGGTGCGGAGATGTGAAACCACGGGAGCCGACATTCCTAAAATTGCCGTGATGACCCACGACAGGCGTGATATTCTTTCTCTTCTGCAGGGAATCCTGAAGCTCGAAGAAATTTACGGGAAGCGGGACCGCATCGTTGTCGGTATGGGCCGCGAAGGAAATATCAGCCGCGTGGCTCCCTGGCTCTTCGGCTCATTCCTTACCTTCGCAAGCAGCATCACGACGTCCATGCCGGGTCAGATCAACCCCAACGACCTGACTCTGATCATGTCTCATCTGCATACAGAACGCTGAAATGGTCGATCGTAAACAGCATCATCCTGTTTACGATCGATCAGTCCTTCTGTTTATCAGCAAATCATTCGATCACATACAGATCAGAATTCCGGTAGGCTGCATCTGTCAGATCCTGTCCGATTCCCGGCAGTTCCGGCACACGGAAGCGCCCGTTCACCGGCTGATAATTGTATGCACACAGTTCAATGTACTCCGGCATCAGCGCTTTCTGATGATGCTCATGGATACAGAAATTGGGGATCGCTGTCTCCACATGAAGGGAGGCCGCTCCGGCCACACAGGTCCCTGCCACATGGACCTGACAGGTGATATCATACGGATGCGCCATATCGCAGATTTTTTTACACTCAGTTATGCCGCCGCAGGTTCCCAGATCCGGCTGAATAATATCGAGCGAACGGTCCTCGAAGAACGGCACATACCCCCAGCGCGTGTAGATCCTCTCTCCCGCCGCCAGCGGAATATGGATCTGCTCCTTGGCTTCCCGTGTCATCTTCGGATTCAGCGGCATATTCATTTCTTCATAAAAGAAAATATTATACTTCTCGATCGCCCGGGCAAACTGAATTCCGGCCACGGAGTCCGTATGCGCGTGATTCTCCACCAGGATGTCTACATCCGGACCTACCGCCTCACGGATCGCCTGAATTCTCTTTCTTCCCACCTCGACAACTTCATTCCGCAGCGGACCTTCCAGCCAGTAACCGCCGGACACACCATTTTCATCCCACTGCAGCACATCCACCTTCACCGCATCATAGCCCTCATCGACCGCTTTCCTGGCCGCTCTGGCATAGTCCTCCGGCGTCCGGCAGATGTTCCGTCGGGGCGCCCAGTCCAACTGAATCTGCGATGCATATACGCGCAGATCTTCGCGGCACTTACCGCCCAGCAGCTGGTAGACCGGCGCTCCCCAGGCTTTCCCCTTGATGTCCCACAGAGCAATATCGATGCCGCTCATGCCGCCAAAGATCACGGTGCCCCCCCCCTGGCCCCAAAACGTCGTCTTCAGCAGTTTTTCCCAGATGGCTTCGGAATTCATCGGATCCATCCCGATGATCTTCGTAGCCAGATCCCGAACCATGCCCACGGCTGCCGTACCGCCGCAGCCATAGGCCATCCCGACCTCGCCGATCCCATAGATCCCCTCATCCGTGTCAATACGTACCAGGATAGGACGCTGCCCTGCCTCGCCGGGATCCGTCTTGATCGTATGCACATGAAGCACAGTCACCTTCGTGATTTTCATAAATATTCTGTTCCTTTCTGTGAAATAATCCTCTCCGCCTACTCCGCTTTCGCCTTTCTCTGTATCAATGCCTTCAGTTTTCGTATCAATCCAAGCTGACTGGCAAAGATGAGAATTGTAATAACCAGAAGGATCAAAGAAAGCGGGCTGCTAAAAATCTGAGCAAAAAATGTTCCCAGATTCGAACGCGATGCTGTCCAGGCTCTCCGGAAATTCAGCTCCAGCAGCGAGCTGAGGATAAGTCCCAGCACCAGCGGT
>JAJQCL010000040.1:3947-6750 GCA_021202715.1 Lachnospiraceae bacterium | reverse complement strand
CTCCGGCGCGAAGGCAATGGGCAGATCTTTAAATTTATCATGGTACATCGTCATAATGACGAACTCCAGACCCGCCATGTAGTCTCTGGGAAAACGATCGAAATCCGGATCCGTAAAGGCCTCCGTCAGTTCAATCTCCCTTTCTCCTCTCCGGCAACAGAACACCACACTGTCACCGTCCTGGATCTTTCCCACGGGCTTTCCGTCCGCATCCACACGACTCATGGGCTCGAGAAAATAATCCGTTAATCCCGCCGCATAGGCGGCCTTCACAGCTTCCGCCAGAGCGGCTCCGCCGCGATCCTGTCTGGTCATATGTTTTTCCCTCCTTAGAACACTCAAAAGTTTTCGGAAGTCTTAAAAATTCTCTTTCTTTTCATTCCAACGTTTCCGATAAAATGATCTGAAAACTCACAAAACGACTCTGCTAAGCTCAGTCATCGCCTATGGCTCGACTTCGCTAAGCGCCGCATGTATACATGAAAGCAACCAATCAGCGTTCGCCTTCGGCTCCGCTTCTTGGGCTTTCATAGTAAAATGTTTGCATTGCGCATCGGTTCATGCTATGATGTGGGCGACAAAAATCTGTTGTCGGGGAGGCAGAACCATGTATAAGATTGAAACGCATCTTCACACCACGTACTCCAGCAAATGCGGCTGGCTGGAAGCCGAAGAACTCATCGCCGGTTACAAGGCCGCCGGCTACAGCGGCATCGTCGTCACCGACCATTTCAACCGCACGACCTTCGACTATCTGCAGATCGACCTTGCCTCGGAAGGAGACAAAGTCCATCCGTTTCTGGAAGGCTACCATCGCATGAAAGAAGAAGGGCGGAAGCAGGGCATCCAGATCTACAAGGGTGCGGAGCTGCGCTTCGATGAGTGCAACAACGACTATCTTCTCTTCGGCTACCACAATGAACTGCTGCGGAATCCCGAAGAGATCTTCCGCATGGGCATCGCTGCCTTTGCGCCGCTCTGCCGCGCGGCCGGGGCGCTGCTGATCCAGGCGCATCCATACCGCCGGGGCTGCACACCGGCCATCGCCTGCTATCTGGACGGTGTGGAGGTGCTCAACGGCAGCCCGCGGCACGACAGCCACAACGACCGGGCCGCCGAGTACGCGGAGCAGTTCGGCCTGATCGGCACCGCCGGTTCCGACTGCCATCGCCCGGAGGACATCGGTGTCACCGGCATCCTGGCCGAGCATCTTCCGGAAAACTCCATCGAGCTGACCCATCTCCTCCGCAGCGGGAAGTTCTCGCTGCTGGAGACGAAGGCTTCCGAATAAAATCTCTGGTTCGTCTGCCGGAAAAACCGGCAGACTTTTTTTCTTTATTGCAAAGGCGCGCACATACGTCAAGGCGACTTCCTACAGGCGCGGCGCCTCCCCGGGTCCGGGGAAGATATCCAGAAGCTCCTTAAAATGAGCGATGAAGCAGTCGGGCCGGTTCTCCTCTGTAACTTCCTGCGGTTTCTTCTCCGGATAACGGACGCCCACAGTCATGCCAAGTCCCGCTGCTTTCGCGCCGACGATATCCCGGTTCAGATTGTCCCCGACGAAGCAGGCCTCCCCGGCATCTACGCCAAGCTCCTCCAGCGCATAGTAGAAAATCGCCGGATGCGGCTTGCGGATCAGGCTGATCGAGGACTGCTGCACCGACTTAAAATACGGCCGCAGCCCGTCGCGGTCGAGCCATTCGTCCACCTCATGGACGCCCACCAGATCACTGACGATCGCCAGATCATAGCCGCGGGCACAGAGTTCGCGGATGGTCTCGGCGCCGCCGTCGGTCACCACACGTTCTCCCTTGCTCTTCCGATATTCATACGTCAGCTCCGAGGCCGCCGCCTCCACCCGCTCCCGCGGGAAGTCATAGGCCAGCCACCGGGTCCACAGCACCTTCTCCGGTGCTTCACAATAATAGCTCAGCGCCCATTCCCGGTACCGGTCATACCGGGGCTCGATGACCGTCCGGTAGAATTCTTCCGGATCCGTTTCCGTTCCCAACAGCTCAGCAATACGGGTCTTCGCCCGCAAACTGTATGCGTCATCCTTGCGGATCACACGGAGCGTATCGCCCAGATCGAACAGAAGCGCCCGTATCTTTTTCTCCGACATAGTATCCCCTCCTGCACCATTCAATTCATGACCTTTTGTCGCCTGCATCACACATCATCCTGCAGGATATCCACGCGCAGGATATCCCGGAAATGATGCACAATGTACTCCGGCCGGTTGGCGTCCGTGATTGTCTTTTTCGCCAGCTTCTCGGGCGAAATAAAGAGAATGTTGGCGCCGATCCCCGCTTCCTTTGCCCCGGTAATATCCCGGTTCAGGTTATCTGCCACCGACACACACTGGGACGGCGCAAGGCCAAGCTCCCGGCATCCCATCCGGTACATCTCCGGATCCGGCTTGCGGATATGGCAGACCGACGAGAGGATCACTGCGTCAAAATACTGCTCCAGCCCGTCATCCCTGAGCCAGTCATAGATCTCGTTCTCTCCAATCAGGTTGCTGATAATGCCCAGCCGGTAGCCCCGCTCATGCAGCGTCTGAATCACCTCGACGCCGCCGTCGACCACATGACGGAGCCCCTTCACCTGGCGGTACTGGTAGGTCAGCTCATGGCAGACGGTGCGCAGCTTCTCCTCCGGCATCTCCGGCAGCAGCCAGTCGGCCCTCAGATCAAAATCAACGGCTTCCCGGTTCTCGGTCAGAGGCCAGTCGCGGTAGGGCTCCTAACGCTTCTCTGCCATTTCCCGAAAGGAAGCGGGATCCTCCCATCCGCCCCGCTGG
>JAJQCL010000040.1:0-3937 GCA_021202715.1 Lachnospiraceae bacterium | reverse complement strand
ACCAGCTCGGCCATGCGGTTCCGCGCCTTCTCCTGATGCTCCGGCACCTTTTCGACGAACCGCAGCGTGCCTCCGAGATCGAAAAATACTCCTCTGATCTTCTCCATGGGACACCTCAGTTTCTGTCCGGGAAGAGCTCCAGCAGCTCGCCGATCGAACGGATGCGGACATCCGGCTGTACCGTGGGCAGCTTACCCTCACGGTCGGCCGTCCCGGCATCCTCGTACAGGATCATACTTCCAAAACCGGAATTTACCGCCCCCTCTACATCGCGCACCGGATTGTCGCCGACATAGGCACAATTCTCTACCGGCGAATCGATGCAGCGGGCGGCCAGCTGATAGATTGCCACGTCCGGCTTACGCAGCCGTACTTTCGATGAAAGAATCACGGTCTTGAAGCAGTCCGCCACCCCAACGCTGCACATCCAGTCAGGGATCTCGGTCTCCGTGATCGTATTGGCGATGATGCCCAGCTTATATCCCCGGCGCTTCAGTTCCCGCAGGGTCGGCACCACATCCGGATGTGCCTCACGGCGTCCGTCATGATCTCTCCAGAGACGGGTCAGACGCGCTGAATTGGGCGCCAGCATCTCCGCCGGATAGTCCGGCAGCAGATACTGCAGCCACAGCTCCATTTCCGAGACATCAATCAGCTCCGTCTTGGCGAACTTGCGGTAGGCCTTCCAGTTCGCCTCCAGCTTCTCAAAGAATTCATCGTGAGATTCGGTCGTCCCCACCAGCTCCATGAGTTCCTTCTCCGCCGCAGCGGCAAATTCCTCGTCCGGCACGACATAGCGGAGCGTCGCTCCGACATCAAAAAATATGGTATCAATGTTGGTCTTCATCACGGATGATTCCCCCTTCCATCGTATTGTTGACTGTTTCCACGCTGATTGATCTCACGGATGATTCCAGGAATCTCCTGCAGGTCGCGGATCTTATAATCCGGCGCCAGTCCCAGCTCCTTCATGCCCACATCGCGGTGCGCGACCGAGGGGTTCTCGATCTGGATCGCCGTGTGCCATCCGGCATTGCGCACGCCGCGCACATCCCGCGAAAGAGTATCGCCCACATAGGCAAACTCTTCCGGCGCAAGATGCAGCGCTCTCTCCGCCACCCGAAAGATCTCCGCGCCCGGTTTCCGGCAACCGGTGCGGCTGGAGAGGATCACGCACTCCATGAAACCATCGATGCCGTATTCTTCGAGAAAATGCGGCGCCACCGAGGTGGAAATAATATTGCTGATCAGCCCCAGATGTAAACCCATGCTCTGCAGCTCTTCCAGAGTCTCCCGCAGATGCGGCCGCCGCATGACGCGCACCCGCTCATAATCATAGAGGAAGCTCAGCTCCTCCGCCAGCGGTGCGAGACGCTCCCGGCCGATCCGGTATTCCTTCAGATAATAATCATTCCAGATCACCGGCGGCGGCAGTTCCAGCAAAGATTCTTCCGTCTCATGCTTATACGCCTCGGCGTTCACCCGCAGTCTTCCCGCCAGCTCCTCCGGCGTTGCATCCAGACAGATCCCATAGTCAGCAAGCCGGTTCAGCAGACGATCCGCGAACCAGATCTCACGGCCGGGCGGATTGTCCGCACAATGCAGGGTGCCCCCCAGGTCAAACAGTACAGCCCGAATCATAATGCAAATTCCTCCTCAAACGTTTCCGTTTCCGTCTGTTGCCATTGTACCGTCTGTTTTCTGGTTTGTCAACGGCTTTTTTTACAGGGAAACTGGCGAAAAGTAAGGAATTTCGCAGTTTTCCCGGTTGTTTTCGCCTCGCTCCGGAAGAGAAACAGGGAATTTTCGCGATTTCCGAGGTAAATTCCCGGTTATTTCCGTTTAGCATATGCGAAATTGTTCTGTCTTTCTGTAATTATTGTGTATTTTCTGTTGATTTTGCAAAAATCAGTGTTTTTTTGTCTGCGTTCATGTTGACATTTCTCATAGAATCCCTTACAATAAATCCGGGTTATTTCCGAAAATATTTCGCAAGGAGAATCGGATCAATGAAGAATGTTACCATCAAAGATGTTGCAAAGGCCGCAAATGTCTCCTACTCCACAGTTTCCCGGGCTCTGTCGAACAGCCCCGAGATCAGCGAAGAAACGCGGGCGCGGGTCCTCAAGGTCTGTAAGGAGATGAACTATACGACCAACACGGTCGCCCGTGCCATGGTCGTCAAGAGTACAAAGCTCCTGGGAGTCATTCTTCCCGGCGTCAACAACCCCTTCATGTCTGAGCTGGCCTATCACATCGACCGCCAGGCCCGGGCCCGGGGCTATAACATCATCCTCTGCAACAGTTCCCGGGATCCCGAGCAGGAAAGGGAGCTGTTCGAGCTGCTCATCGGGCGGCAGGTGGACGGCATCATCCTGATCCCCTCCGGTTCCGACAGCTATGAATCCCTGTCCCAGTATCTCTCCAAGGTTCCCTCCGTTTTTCTGGGAGAGAATCTCCGCGAGAACCCGGAGAGCTACGTCTCTGTGGATAATACCCGCGGCGCCTATCTGGGCGTCGAGTACCTGTACCGGCTGGGACACCGGAAGATCGTTTACTTCGGACGCCGCAAAGGCAGCAACACGCATCAGCTGCGCGCTGAGGGCTACGAGATGGCCTGCCGCGACCTGGGTCTGGAAACGCGTTTCTGCAACAATCCTTTCTCCGCTTCTTCCATCAAGTATGGATATCAGCTGGCCCGTCAGTTCTTCACCCAGGAGAGAGACTACACGGCCATCTTTGCCGCGTCAGATACCAACGCGCTGGGAATCATGCAGGCGGCAGACGAGTGCGGCCTCCGCATCCCCGAGGACATCTCCCTGCTGGGCTTCGATAACATCCTCTACAGTGAGCTGCCCCGGATCCATCTCACGACCATCGAGCAGCCCAAGAAGATGCTGGCCTCCGTGGCCGTTGAGAGCATTCTGGAACAGGTCGAGAACGATTTCTCCGGGTACACACATCACATTCTCAACCCCACCCTTGTCGAGCGGGAATCCTGCGCGACCGTAGCGGTTCCGGAGTAACCATCCGGCTTCCCACCAGGTCTTTTACAATAGGAAGAACCTCGTAGATATCTTCCACAAAATAGTCCGGTTCATATTCGCGGACGATTCCGGCGTCCTTCATCCGGGTCAGCTTCGAGCCGATCTGGATGGCCGCCGCGAAGCCGGCCCGTTTGGAGCCGATAATATCGCGGGATATCGTATCGCCCACATAGACACACTCCTCCGGTTTCGAGCGGAGCTGCCGCATGGATATCGTGAAGATATCTCCTGCCGGTTTTCTGGCGCAGACCGCCGCCGACAGCGTCACATCCTGAAAATACCCGCGAATCCCGTATTCCTCCAGCGTGTCGAACACCTGCAACTGTGCCGCCGTATTGCTGATCACGCCCAGCTTCATGCCAAGTCCCTGCAAACCTTCCAGCATCTCCGCCACCCGGGGGCGAAGTCTCCGGTGAAAATGCGTGACCTCCCACATATGGGCAATCTCCTCGCACAGAGGCGCCAGTTTTTCCTTAGGGATATCAAAATCCGTCATCACATAATCACACCAGATCTGCACCGGCTTTAATTCGATATCCGTCCGGTCACGGAAGACTCCGTAGCGGTCCCAGCCCGCATCGACGCTCTCCTTCAGAGTTTTCAGATCCGTCTTCAGATCGATGCCGTTCTCCTTCAGCATCTCATCCAATCTGCGGATGGCAGCTTCCTCGGAAGCATCGTCCACATAAATATCCTCCAGGGTCCCCCCCATATCAAACATTACCGTTGTAATCATCGTCTTTAAACCCTTTCCTCCCCTCCGGGGAAACGTTCTTCTCTCCTCCCGGTGAATCTTTCCCGTCCCTCCCCGGAGAAAGGATCCTTCCGTCGCTCCTCACGGTGAACACTGCCGCCCGATGGCGGCCGGAGGTATACCACGGCGCCGGATT
>JAJQCL010000022.1 GCA_021202715.1 Lachnospiraceae bacterium | reverse complement strand
CCGCCAAACCATCCTCCCAGAAGGATCCCCGCCGCCATGGCAAAAAAGATCCGTCCCGGTGTGGAAATGTGATGCCGCATAGAAAAAGGCTTTCGGAATCTAAGACAATATATTCTGAAAGCCTGATGCGTATACTTTTTGTTTCCTGCCACTGGCCGAACCGCTCACCCGTGCAGCCGGAGCTTTTTCAGTGGATCGACAAGATCCCGGGCTTATTCCTGACAGTATCTGGCCCGATAAGCCAGAATCGCCGCCACCGTCTTGCTGTCCGTCATCTCCTGCGCGAAGATCCGCTCACAGAGCTCTTCCACCGTATAAGCCTCCACCCGGATATCTTCATCCTCGTCCAGATGCTGGCTGCCGGGCACCAGATCCCGGGCCACGAAGATGCCGATCTTTTCATTGCAGAATGCAACCGTTGTATTCACAGTGATCAATCTCTCGAGATTGTCACTATGGTAGCCAGTCTCCTCCTCCAGTTCGCGGGCCGCGCATTCTTCCATCGGTTCATCCGCCCGGTCCAGCTTACCGGCGGGAAGCTCCAGCGTAAAGCGGTCCAGAGCATTCCGGTATTGCCGCACCATGAGGATTCGTCCGTCCGGCAGCACCGGCACGACCGCCGCCGCCCCCATATGTGAAATGTAATCCCAGTGCGCGATCTTCCCATTGGGAACCCGAACGGTATCTGTATACACTTTGATGACTGTCCCTTCGTAGGACAATTCACGGCTCAGACGTTCAACCGGTTTCATATTGTCTCCTCCAAAAACAAGCGTTTTATTCATGACCTTTGGTTCCTTGTGTCATTATATGAAAAGAGCAGCCGGAAAACTTTCCCGGCTGCCCGATGATCTTCTCCCTTACGGAAAAACACCTGAACCATCACTTGGCGTAATCGACGACTCTGGATTCGCGGATGACGCTCACCTTGATCTGGCCGGGATATTCCATCTCGTCCTCGATCTGCTTGGAAATATTCCTCGCCATGAGCACCATATCATCGTCGCTGATCTGGTCAGGAATCACCATGACGTGAACCTCCCGGCCGGCCTGAATCGCATAGGACTTCTCCACACCCTTAAAGGAATTCGTGATGTCCTCCAGTTGTTTCAGGCGATTGGTATAGGCTTCCAGCGTCTCTCTGCGCGCTCCGGGACGAGCGGCCGAGATCGTATCCGCCGCCTGCACGATACAGGCAATCAGACTTGTCGGCTCCACATCCCCATGGTGCGCCTCTACGGCATTGACCACCACGGCGGATTCCCGGTACTTGCGACACAGATCTGCCCCGATCTGTACATGAGATCCCTCCATCTCGTGATCCAGACTCTTGCCGATGTCATGAAGCAGTCCCGCCCGTTTGGCAACCCGAACATCCAGCCCCATCTCTCCAGCCAGCAGACCGGACAGGTGAGCCACCTCAATCGAATGCTTCAGTGCGTTCTGCCCATAGCTGGTACGGAAGCGCATCTTACCCAGCAGTCGGACCAGCTCCGGATGAATGCCGTGTAAACCGACTTCCAGAACGGCTGCTTCGCCTTCCTCACGGATCATCGCCTCCACTTCCTTGCGGGCTTTCTCCACCATCTCCTCGATACGAGCCGGATGAATTCGTCCGTCAAGAATCAGCTTCTCCAGAGCAATCTTGGCGATCTCCCGGCGCATGGGGTCAAACCCGGACAGAATCACCGCTTCCGGTGTATCGTCGATGATCAGATCCACGCCGGTCAGTGTCTCCAGAGTACGGATGTTGCGTCCTTCTCGCCCAATGATACGGCCCTTCATCTCATCGCTGGGAAGCTGTACCACAGAGATCGTCGTCTCCGTCACGTGATCCGCAGCACATTTCTGAATGGCTGTCACGATGTATTCCTTCGCCTTGCGCGATGCTTCCTCCTTGGCCTGACTCTCCAGCTCGCGAATCATCTTAGCGGTGTCATGCTTGACATCCTCCTCCACGCTCTGCAGAAGAAACGTCTTCGCCTCCTCGGAAGTGAGCCCGGAGATCCGCTCCAGCTCGGCCTGCTGTTTTCCCAGCATGGCCTCCACCTCCTGCGTCTTGCGGTTCAGTTTCTCCTCTTTGGCTTCGAAATTGTTTTCCCGCCGTTCCATGGCCTCGAGCTTCTTGTCGAGACTCTCCTCCTTATTGACCAGACGCCGTTCAGAACGCTGCAGCTCTGCTCTTCGATCCTTGGATTCCTTCTCGAGTTCGTTCTTGGCGCGAAGGTTTTCTTCCTTCGCCTCCAGCAATGCTTCTCTCTTCTTGGTCTCGGCTACCTTCAATGCTTCGTCTATTATCTCTCTTGACTTGTCCTCCGCCGAGCCAATCTTCTTCTCATAGATCTTTGACCGATACGCAGAGGAGATCAACCAGGTAACAGCGGCTGTAACACAAATCGCAATCACAACAGATATCACAGGAGCACCTCCTTATTAAGTTTTCATTGTACGTATTAAATGATTTTAGCGACAGAAAGTATGATACTATGGATTGCTCCGCGCTCCGCATGGCCGCAATCCCGACATATTCGAAACCCGCTCATTTTTCTGCGTGAAATCAATACAACGAATTAATTCTAAACTTTTTTCAGGTGCCTGTCAAGCAATTTATAGACAATAGACGGTCTTTGCGCCATCGTTTTCACACATAGTCCGTGATGGCCTCCTGTCGGCCGCCCTCACTCCTGTGCCGACAGCATCTCCGCTCCGGCCTCATCCTCCGCGGCGTTCTCCGTCTCCGCGAGACCGGCGGGCATCTTCTCATCCACAGGCAGGCCGTAGTACGCCCGCATCTTCTGTTCAACCTCCCAGCATACCGCCGGATGCTGCCGCAGATACTCTTTGGCATTCTCCCGGCCCTGCCCGATCTTGGCGCCGTTGTAGGCATACCAGGCGCCGCTCTTGTTCACAACATCCGCCTTGGCCGCCATATCCAGGATATCTCCCTCTTTGGAGATCCCCTGACCGAACATGATATCAAATTCCGCCTCCCGGAAGGGCGGAGCCACCTTGTTCTTCACAACCTTGGCACGCACGCGGTTGCCCACCACCTCGCCGCTCTGCTTCAGCGTCTCGATCCGGCGGATATCCAGACGGACGGAAGAATAAAACTTCAGGGCACGGCCGCCGGTCGTGGTCTCCGGATTGCCGTACATCACGCCCACCTTCTCCCGGAGCTGATTGATAAAGATGACCACGCAGTTGGACTTGGAAATGATCGCGGTCAGCTTCCGCAATGCCTGAGACATCAGACGTGCCTGAAGTCCCACATGCGCATCTCCCATCTCTCCGTCGATCTCCGCCTTGGGCACCAGAGCAGCCACCGAGTCGATGACGATGATATCCAGCGCACCGGAACGCACCATGGTCTCCGCGATCTCCAAAGCCTGCTCCCCATTATCCGGCTGAGAAATATAGAGATTGTCCACATCCACGCCGATATGCCGCGCATAGACCGGATCAAGAGCATGCTCCGCATCGATAAAGCCTGCGATGCCGTCCCGCCGCTGAGCCTCCGCGATCATATGCAGCGCTACCGTCGTCTTACCGCTGGACTCCGGTCCGTAGATCTCCACGACACGCCCCCGGGGGATCCCGCCGACTCCCAGCGCCTGATCCAGACTCAGAGAACCGGTGGGGATCGTCTCTATATTCATATTCCGGCTCGCGACCCCCAGACGCATCACAGCGCCCTTGCCATACGCCTTCTCGATCTGTGTCACCGCCGCATCCAGCGCTTTTTTTCTCTCTTCCTTTTCCATGCTCTATCCTCCAGCTCGAACGAGTGTTCGTTTTCTTCGCTCTTATCATACCCTTTTTTGCCCGCTGTGTCAATGGCTTCGAAGCAGGAAATCGGCAATGTACAAAACTTGTCACACCTTCAGGCTGCGCAGCATGTCCTCGGCTGTCTGCCGAGTCAGCGGATGCCGCACCCAGGGAGCGATCTGGGCCAGCGGCTCCAGGACAAAGGTTCGCCGATGCATGTCCGCGTGAGGAATATGCAGATCCGGGGTATCAAGGATCAGATCATCGTACAGCAAAATGTCCAGATCCAGTGTCCGCGGCCCCCAGTGTATCTTCCGCTCCCGATCGGCCGCCGCCTCGATCTCGTGGAGCGCATCCAGCAATTCCTCCGGCGTGAGCAGCGTCGAGAGCTCCAGCACTCCATTCAGGAAATCGTCCTGCTCCACGCCCCCGTAGGGCGCCGTTTCCACATAGTCAGATACCGTCTTCACCTGACAGTCCTCCCGGGCGGACAACTGCGCCACCGCGAAATCCAGATATCCCTTCCGGTCTCCCAAATTGGAGCCCAGCGCCACATAGGCCTGATGCCATCCCCGGCAGATCTCCACGGCGACCGTCCGCAGAGGAAGACCGACCGGTGCCCAGGGCTTCTGGAGCTCGAGGTTCACCTGCTTCACCGCAGGCCAGGCAAGCAAAATGCCTCTGGTCAGGTGTTCGGCCGCCGCCTCAATAAGCTGATACGTATGCTCCTGCATAAATTTCTGTATAAACTGGCTGACCTCCCCGTAGTTCACGGAGGCTTCCAGATCGTCGGTCAGTCCGGCCCGCCGGGTATCCAGAAGAAGTTCCGCATTGATGACAAATTTCTGTCCCAGAGCATTTTCCTCCGGATAGACGCCGTGCCGGGCGAAGACCTCCAGCCCGCAGATTTTAATCTGATCCATATTCATCTCCCCGCCCCGAGGATGGCCTCGGTCATCTGAATCGCCCGCCGGTTTGCTTCCACATCATGCACCCGGACAAAAGCGCAGCCCTTCATGACGCCCAACACGGTCGTCGCCAGCGTCCCCTCCAGACGCTGATCCGCCGGCAGATCCAGCGTCAGGCCGATCACCGACTTGCGGGAGGTCGCCAACAGCACCGGGAAGCCCAGTTTTTTCAACAGCTCCACATGATGAATGATCTCCAGATTCATTTCATAGGTCTTGCCGAACCCCACGCCCGGATCAACGATGATTTTATCGTCCGCCACCCCGGCCCGCCGGGCTATGGCGACCGATTCTTCCAGATCACGCAGCACATCCGGCAGAAAATCATCATAAACCGCCTCTTGTCGGTTGTGCATGAGACAGCAGGCGGCGCCGTAACGAGCCGTCAGCTCGGCGACCCGTGGGTCGTGCTTGAATCCCCAGACATCATTCACCAGATCGGCCCCCGCCTGCAGCGCTGCCTCCGCCACGGCGCCCTTGTAGGTGTCGATGGACACCGGAATATCCAGGCGGCTCTTGATGCCCTCGATGACAGGAGCTACCCGTTCAATCTCCTCCGCATCCGAAATGACCGTATGGCCCGGCCGCGTGGACTCGCCACCCACATCAACGATGTCAGCCCCCTGTTTCACCATTTCCTCCGCATGAAAAAGCGCCGCATCCAGCTTGTCAAATCTTCCCCCATCCGAGAAGGAATCTGGAGTCACATTCAGGATTCCCATGATCGAGCATGTATGCTCCGTGTCAAAGTTTCGATTACCGATCTTCATCGCACATCCTCCGTCCCGTTTGCCCTCAGGCTTTCGTCTGCCAGATCAACCTTCTCCGTCGTTTACCGCGACCATTTCCGTGTCACTGTTTGTACGAAATACGGCGCCTCAGCGCCGTATTTCAAGATTCCTTTTCTCTTCCGGCCAATAACAGTCCGCTGCGGCCAGACAGGCAAAACAATTCCGGGATGCCTTATCCGCCTTATGCAGAAGCACGGCCAGCGGATCCGCATTTTCCGTCCCCTCTGTCCGATGACAGAGGATCGCCTCCCGGATGCGGACCGTTTCCGCCGCCGTGTACCCGCAGTCCGGCAGAATTCTCTCTGCCAGGCGCGCGCCCGCCAGATGATGGGGCGTTCCTTCCGTCAGCTCCTCCGCCCGGCCGATGTCGTGAAGCAGCGCCGCCCCGTAGATCATTTCCCGGGGAATCTCCGTCCCCGTCTCCAGACTCTCGATCTGCATGAGCCGCGCCACATCCAGGAAATGCGTGAGCGTATGCCGACAGAATCTCCGGTCCTGTTCCGCCTCCTGCAAGGCAGTAAACGCCTCCTGATACAGAGGATGCCGCCAGATCCGGTTCACGCGCTCCATGGCCAGTTCACCCCTTCACCATCTGCAGGAACATCTGCTGCAGAGAGGGATCCTCCGCGAAGGCCCCACGCACCACGGAGGTCACCGTCCTGCTTCCGGGCTTCTGCACGCCGCGCATGGTCATGCACAGATGCTCCGCCTCCACCATAACCATGACACCCTTCGGCTTCAAGTGCTCCTCCAGCGCGTTCGCGATCTGCGCGGTCATATTTTCCTGGATCTGCGGACGTCGGGCGAAGACCTCGACCGTCCGCGCCAGCTTGCTGAGTCCCGCCACCCGCTCGTCCGGGATGTAAGCCACATGTGCCTTCCCGTAGAAGGGCAGCAGATGATGCTCGCACATGGAATAAAACGTGATGTCCTTTTCCAGAACCATCTGGTTGTTCACCGCATGAAACTGCTTGTCCAGATGCTCGGCCGGATCCTGTGCCAGCCCCCCGTAGATCTGTTCACACATCCGCGCGATCCGGTCCGGCGTTTCCAGCAGTCCCTCCCGGTCAGGATCCTCACCGATTCCCTCCAGCAGCAGGCGGACCGCCTCCTTAATTTTCTCCTGATCCATCACAGCCTCCTTGTAAAATAATCGGATCTTATAAATAAAGCATAAAAAGATTCATGTGACAAAAGGTATGATACAACGGATTGCTCCGCGCTAACGCGCTGCTGTGCATAAGTTCGATCACGAAAATCAA
>JAJQCL010000166.1 GCA_021202715.1 Lachnospiraceae bacterium | reverse complement strand
GCCCCGCACAGGTCTTCACGAAATGCCAGATTGCCTCGGGGTTCGAGTAATAATACAAATGGGGAAATCCCAGCGCCGCCGTCTCATTCGCATGCATGCACTCCCAGCCGCGTTTTCGCAGCGGCTTCTGCGCATGAAAGGCGTCCCCGCAGCACGTACTGTCAAAATAGTGAAATTCATGCCCGCGGATCTGCATCCCTGCCTCTCCCAGCAGCTGGGAGGTGTGCGCCGTCAGCGTCACATAGCCGAAACGTCCCAGCTTCTCGGTGCGATAAGCCCGGCCGGGGAGGTAGCCCACACCCGCATGAACACGCCCTTCCATATCCTCCATCTCCCGGTGCAGATACATGAAGCCGCCGCACTCCGCCAGACAGGGCAGGCCATCTTCCAGTGCTTCCCGAATCGAAGTCCGCATGGAAATATTCGATTCCAGGCGCTCTGCGCAGAGCTCCGGATAGCCGCCGGGGAGAAGAAGTCCCCGGATCCCCTCCGGAAGCGCTTCATCCCGCAGAGGAGAGAACGGGACGATCTCCGCCCCCATCCGCCGCAGCAGATCGAGGTTATCCTCATAGCAGAAGCAGAATGCCTCGTCCCGCGCCAGTCCCAGGCGCACTGTCTGCCCTTCCGGCAGCCGGGGAAGCTGCGGCGGCGTAAAGGTAAGCTGCGGAGCGGCCTCCGCTAGCTGCAGCAGACCGTCCACATCGACCGTCTCTTCCAGGATCTCTGCCATTTTCTGAAGCTTCTCCTGCAGATCCGCCACGCCGTCCGGCGTCACCAGTCCCAGATGACGGCTGCCGATTACCAGCTCCGGGGAGCGCGGCACATATCCCAGAACCCGGATGCCGCATTCCCTCTCCACCAACGCCTTGATCTCCGGATAGAGACCGGCACTCATCTGATTGAGGATCACACCGCCGATCCGGGAATCCTCCTGATAGCGAAGCAATCCCTGGATGACCGACACCACGGAGCGGCTCATGCCCCGGGTATTGACTACCAGAACCACCGGCGTCTCTGTGATGCGAGCCAGATCGTAGGAGGAAGCCTGCAGAGAGGTTCCCGCCAGACCGTCATAGTAGCCCATGACACCCTCTATCACGGAGATCTGAAATGATTCTGCTTCGCGCGCCAGAAGGAAACGAACGGTTTCTTCGTCACAGAAAAACGGATCCAGGTTGCGGCTCGGCACGCCGATGATGCGGCTGTGGAACATCGGGTCGATATAGTCAGGGCCGCATTTGAAGGAGGCCGTCCGCAGTCCCCGGTTCACCAGCGCCTGCAGCAGGCCGCAGGTCACCGTCGTCTTGCCGCTGCCGCTGGCTCCCGCGGCGATCATGATTCTGGGAATTTTTCGCTTCACAGTTCCTCTCCCCGGTAGTCAAAGGACGCGATCAGCACCGGATTCATGCCCGTCATCAGATGACTGCTTCCCATCTCCTTCGCCCGTGCACAGGAGACCTGCACCAGATCCCGGTGAACCGGCGGATGCTTCCGCAGATACTCCGTCAACGCCGCCATCGTTTCCAGCGTCACCGTGTTCACAACGATGCGAACCTCCGGATTCTTCATGCAGGCCGCATCCAGAATCCCTTCCAGGTTACCGGCGCTGCCGCCGACAAAGACATGTGTGGGTGCGGGAAGGTCTTCCAGCGCCTCCGGCGCCGTCCCCTCGATGACGGCCAGATTGGTCACACCGAACTTCCGCGCATTACGCCGGGTGAGCTCGGCCGCGGCGGTCTTCTTCTCCACCGCATACACCATGCTTTCCGTCGCCTGTCTGGCCGCCTCCACGGACACGGAACCGGTCCCGGCTCCCACGTCCCAGAGAACAGATCGCCGCGTCAGGCGCAGCTTGGACAGGGAGATACTGCGAATCTCCTCCTTGGTCATGGGAACCTTCTCCCGGAGAAATTCCTCATCAGGGATGCCGTGCGTCACCACATGCTCCGCCGCCTGCGGGTTCACCGCCAGAACCACACACAGCGCCGCGAAGTCCGCGGAGAGAAGCTCCTCCGGCGACCCCTCGAAGATCTTCTCGTCGGAATAAGACAGGTTCTGACCGACCCACAGCTTCACATGGCCAAGACCCGCATCCATCAGCTCCCGGCAGATGTCCCGCATCCCGGAGGAACTCCCCACCAGGGCGAACACCTTGGAATTCTCCCGGATGGCCGCCGCCAGGTTGGTCTTCCGTCCATGGGCGCTGACCAGCGTCACATCCTCCCAGGGCGTATGGAGACGGGAGCAGAAATATGCCACCGAAGAAATGCCGCAGAGCAGTTCCACCTTGTCCTCTTCCATCCCCGCAAGCAGCTTCTTCGCACCGCTGTAGAAACCTACGTCTCCGGACAGAGCCACAACGACCCGGTGATACTCCGGGTGTTCATGAATATACTTCAGGATCTCTCCGCTGCGGTAGGACTCGAACACCGGCTTCTCAAAGCCGCGCAGTGCCTCCAGCATCCGTTTTGCGCCAACGATCACGTCTGCTTCCCGGCAGGCCCGGGCGCCGTCGAGGGTCAGCTGCCCCTCGGCCCCCATGCCGATACCAAGCAATGTGATCTTCCGGGGATCCGTGGGGATCAATTGAATCTCCCGCACCTCGTTTAAGCCCTCCGGGCACAGCCGGGCGACGGTCTCCTCCAGAGACAGTCCCTGCTCTTCCGACGGGCGGCGCACCAGAACCAGTTTCGCTCCGGCCCGTTCGGCCGCCCGCACCTTGGCCGGGAAACCGCCGGCCTTCCCGGACTCCTTCGTCACCAGGAAGGAAGCCCCGGTCTGCCGCAGCATGGCCGTGTTCATTTCCTCGGAGAAAGGCCCCTGCATGGCAATGACATTTTTCCCTTCAAAGCCCAGCTTCCGGCAGGCCTCCAGCACCTCGGCGGAGGGCAGCACCCGCGCCACAAAACGCTCCGCGTAATGCTCCACGACCGTATATTTCTCCAGCTCTTTGCTGCCCGTCGTCAGGAGCGCCTTCCCGGAGACGCCCTTCAGATACTCCGCCGCCTCCTCCACACTGCCGACAACGACCACATTTTTATTATCCTGGATCGCATCCTCCTCGGACTTACGCAGAAGACGCAGATAAGGAATCTTCTTATCCTCGCAGGCATGGCGGATATTTTCCGATACCACGACGGCGTAGGGGTGCGTCGCGTCCACCACCTGGTCGACACCCTCCCGCTCCATCAGCTCTTCCATCTGCAGAAGGGCCAGCCGCCCCCCGGTCACGCGGGCCGCCTGCTCGTCCTCCCGGACCTTCTCCCCATACTCCGTGGCCACACAGATATGGATGGATTTCCCATAGCGATCCATCAGCTCCGCCAGCGTGCGGCCCTCACTGGTTCCGGCAAAAATCAATACACAGCTCATATTTTATACCCCCGGGGCGTCACCATTCTCCCATCCAGCACCTGCGTCTGGGAGTTCCCGACAAATACCGTCGTAAACATATCCACCTGTACCTCCGCCAGCTCTGCTAACGTATAAATCTTCGCGGTCTCTCCCGTCCGGCCGATGTTCGTCACTGTGCCGCAGACCGTCTCCGGCGACCGGTATGTGAGCAGCAGCTCGCAGGCCCGCTGCAGATAATCCCGGCGTTTTTTGCTCGCCGGATTGTAGAGAGCAATGCAGAAATCCGCCTGCGCCGCCGCCAGGAGTCTGGCCTCGATCTTCTCCCAGGGAGTCAGCAGATCGCTAAGGCTGATCACAGCGAAATCATGCGTCAGCGGCGCCCCCAGCACCGCCGCGCCGCCGATCGCCGCGGTCACACCAGGGACCACAGAGACCGACACCTCCGGGTAGTCCTGCCCCACCTGGCAGATCAGTCCGGCCATCCCGTACACTCCGGCATCGCCGCTGCAGATCATCGCCACCTTCCGTCCCTTCTCTGCCTCCTCAAAGGCCATGACGCACCGGTCCACCTCCCGCTTCATCGGCGTCGTCAGAAATTCTTTGCCGGGGAAATACGCCCGCACCAGATCCACATAGCCGGTATACCCGACGATCACATCACTGCCCGCCAGCACCCGGGTCGCCCGGATCGTCATATCCTCATAGGCGCCGGGGCCGATCCCCACGACTGTCACACTTCCCTGTCTGCTCAAAACCGTACCCTCCATCTCCTGCAGGCCGCCGCGGCTGTCACGCCGTCCCCGGCCTGTTTTCGCATCAGCCATGCTCCGCCGTCGGCCGCCAGGGCCGCGGCGCGCTCACACACATTGTCCACTCCGACGGTGCTCTGCACGAAAGCGGAGGAAGCGAATTCCCCCGGGACACGCAGCAGCTCTTCCGCCGTATATGTTTCATAGGGAATCTCCTTCTCTTTGCAATAGGAAAGAATACCCGTTTCATTCTTCTTCACATCGATCGAAGCAGCTCGTTCCAGACTCTCCGGCCGAATCCCCGCCGCGGTCAGCCAGCCGTCCATCCGGGCGCGGAGGACTTCTGCGCTCACACCCCGACGACAGCCCAGCCCCAGAGCGACACACCGGGGCGTCAGCTGCAGCACCCGTTCTCTCTTCCAGTTTCTTGGCGAAACGATGATCAGCAGCCGTTCCTCCGGCCAGTCCGCCGGGTCTGTGACCTGCGTAAGCTCCGGCGGGACCTCGCCCTCCACGATGCCGTCACAGAAGAAGCCCACCGGTTCCCCGGCCAGGACCGCCGCCGAGACCTCCTTCGCCCGCCCCTGAGAATCGATCATCAGGCCGTTCGCTTTCGCCCAGACATCCACGGCAAAGCGTCCCTCCACATCGGTCGCCGTCGTGATCACCGGCGCCGCGCCCAACGCCGCAGCCAGCTGCTCGGCCCAGGCATTGGCGCCGCCCAGATGCCCCGACAGCAGCGAGATCACGAACTGCCCTCTTTCATCCACCACCAGGACGGCCGGATCCGTCGTCTTGCTCTTCACACAGGGAGCGATCGTGCGCACCGCGATGCCGCTGGCTCCCACGAAGATCAGCAACTCGTCCGTCTCCCAGCGCGCCCGGCACCAGGCCGCGAGCCCCGTCTCGATCGGAATCTGGCCGTTCTCCCACGCAAATTTGGGAAGGGCGTACGCCTCCACGCTCTTCCCATTCTCCGGGCTCTCCCCCCACTCCGGGGAGCGCAGGATCTCCCGGATTCGCGCCGCCAGAATTCCTCCCTGGCGTGAAAAACTGACAAGGGCTGCTCTCATCCGATGTCCTCTCCTGTCTGTTTCTTGTTTTAATCTCATAATCTAAGCGACAAAAGGATATGGCACTACGAATTATTCCACGCTTTGTACTCATGCGTTTCCGCTCCGCTTAGAGCCCTGACACCATTCAAAATCCACATTATTCCGTCAGGCTTGCCCGCTGCTTCTCAGGCCTTCCCGCCGTCTGCTTCCGCATGGGAGGAGGCTGTCGCCTGCCGGTATCCTGTGGTAAACGCCGGGTGATACAGTTCGGATCTCTGATAGTTCGTATGGGCCACCGCATCTCCGACCAGGATCAGCGCCGTGCGGGTGATCTGATTCTCCTCTGCCGTCTGCGCCAGAGTCCCAACGGTGCAGACGAAGGATTTCTCATCCGGCCAAGTGGCCTTGTACACAATGGCTGCCGACGTATCCTCCCGGTATCCTCCTGCCACCAGGCGGCGGCTCAGCTCCGCCAGCATCCCGGTACTCAGGAAAATCACCATCGTCGCGCCGTGCGCGGCAAAGCTCTCGATGCTCTCCCGCTCCGGCACCGGCGTCCGACCGGCCATCCGGGTAATCACAACGCTCTGCGACACGGAAGGGAGCGTATATTCAAGATTCAGCGCCGCAGCCGCCCCGCTGAAGGAGCTGACGCCGGGGCAGTAATCATAGGAAATCCCCTTCTCATCCAGGATATCCATCTGTTCGCGGATGGCTCCGTAAAGGCAGGGATCTCCGGTGTGGAGGCGCACCGTCGTCTGGCCCGCCGCTTCAGCCTCTTCCATCACAGCGATGACCTCCTCCAGCGTCATCCGGGCGCTGTTCTCCACGCGGCAGCCTTCCTTCGCCTCCTCCAGCAGCGCCGGGTTCACCAGAGAACCGGCATAGATGATGACGTCCGCCTCCCGCAGGAGCCGTGCGCCCCGCACTGTGATCAGATCCGCCGCGCCCGAACCGGCGCCCACAAAATGAACCATGTCGCTCTTCCTTTCCGCACTATACCCTATGCCTGTTCAGATTCTTCCGAACTGCCGCGGCACTGCGACAGCACTTCCTCGAAGTTCTTCGTCCGTCCCAGTTCCCCGCGCTCCTTGGAGAACACAAGGATCCCGAAGGTCAGCTTCCCGTAGGCCCGCCGGTCGCAGGCCTGCGCAATCGCCTCCATCATCGTCTCCATCGCCGTCTGCAGCACCCCGGCCTTCTCCATGAGATCCAGCGCTTCATCGGTCGTCAGGCATCCCAGAATAGCCCGCGCCGTCTCCGCGTCGCAGCCGGCCCGCAGGCTGTGAGCCGCCAGGATCTCCATGCGGCAGTCTGCATTCCGTGAGTGCGTGTTCATGATGCCTCCGGCTACCTTCACGAACTTGCCGATGTGACTGACAAAGAGAATCCCCTGAACGCCCAGCTCCACCGCGGTATCAATGGTCTCGCCGACGAAATTACTGCATTTTACGGCCCGGTTCAGGTCCAGAGCCAGATGCTCCCGGATATAATCCGCTCCGTAGTTGCCCGGAGAAATCACCAGGAAACGGTCTCCCGCCGCGGCGCGCATCCGCAGCTCCACCTGAATACTGGCTACCAGCGCCGACTCGCTCATGGGCTCCACGATGCCGCTGGTGCCAAGCACCGAGATGCCTCCCTCGAT
>JAJQCL010000185.1:4998-6831 GCA_021202715.1 Lachnospiraceae bacterium | reverse complement strand
AAATACTTTCCACGACACCTGGAGTACCAGAGCATTCACCACAACGAACAGACGATTCACATTCTTCTTTACATTTGTTTTCTGTTCAACTCTCATTCGGTTTCTCATTCACTGCCATGAGCCTTCCTCCCCCGTCATATGCATCCGTAAAACGATGCGTCACCCCGTCCTTCTTATAGGCGATCACGGTCGCCAGATTCACATTTTCCACGCTGCGGAAGATAATGCGCTCCACCAAAGGATTGGTCTTCTTCATCTCACGGCTCCGGGGCTTGACCTCCTGCCGCTTGGAGGAAACATTTCCCTCTCCCTTCCCGTCGGCAGCAAGACTTTCCGTGAAACGGCAGGCGCACTGCAGGAAATGCAGCCGGTTGTAATCCCGCCAGTGACGGATGTCGTCCTCCCGGATCAGGTACATCGGGCGGATCAGCTCCATCCCTGGAAAATTCGTGCTGTGGAGCTTCGGCATCATCGTTTGCACCTGCCCACCGTACAGCATCCCCATGAGAATCGTCTCGATGACATCATCGTAATGATGCCCCAGAGCGATCTTATTGCAGCCCAGTTCCCGCGCCCGGCTGTACAAATGCCCCCGACGCATCCGGGCGCACAGATAGCAGGGAGATTTCTCGATGTCATACACCGCGCCGAAGATATCCGACTCAAACACAGTGATGGGAATCTCCATGATCCGGGCATTCTCCTCGATGGCCCGCCGGTTGGCCGCACTGTAGCCCGGATCCATCACGAGAAAGACCAGTTCAAAGGGAAATTTGTCGTGACGCTGCAGCTCCTGAAACAGCTTCGCCATCAGCATCGAATCCTTTCCCCCGGAGATGCAGACCGCCACCCGGTCCCCCGGCGCCAGCAATTCATACTCATTGATGGCTTTGGCAAAACGGGAGAACAGCGGCCGGTGAAATTTCTTCCGCAGGCTCAATTCGATCTCCGCGCAGGACGCCGGACCTGCCGCCGCCATGCTGTCTTCCGGGACGGTCACATTCTCTTCCGCCGCAGGATTCTGCGTTGTCTCCATTTTACTCCCCCTCTCCCGTTGAGCCATCTCCTGCATATTCTGTTCCCACCCTGTCTTCCCGGTACAGGAACAGGCTGAGATAAGACACCGAGGTTCCGTCCCAGTCAATTCGCATGCCGCAAGCCACCGCCAGCGCCGTCACATCCACGCCATATGCCGACAGACAGGAGGTGCGCTTTTCCGGAAACAGGCAGGGATTTCCCTTGATCTTCTGGCAGACAGCACAGTAAGAACAGGGGCCCGGCAGCATCAGCAGACCGGACAGCCCCTCCGCTGCCAGACGCTCTCCGACTTCCCTGGCTTTGCGATTGTGCTCCCTGCGGATCTCACGGGTCAGCGCCGTATCCTCCACATCATCCATCTCCATCCGCGTCTGTATCACCAGCGCCCGACGATAGCGACGCACCCGCTCCTCCATCTCCTGGGGCGTCCCGCAGTCCGGCGGGCATCCGTAGTTGACACCGTAGTTGCCGCAGCTGTTCTCTTCACAATAAATCCGAAAATCCTGCCGGATGGTGATCCTCTCCACCGGGATCACAGCCACCCTGTCAAATTCTTCTTCCCCCGCCAGAGCCCGCAGCCGGTTCTCTGCTCTCTGCCAGTCATCTTCCGTCCGAATGTCCCTGAAGATGCTCATTCCTTCCATGCGGCTTTCCTCTTCTCTCGCTGATAGTTCTTCAAAATGTCAGCCAAACGGCCCAAAATCGTTTACTCTGCGTCATGACTGCAAATGGAATCGTTCGATTTATGGTTTTTTATTTCTGACATCATTGTGTTCTTATAGATATAACATATTC
>JAJQCL010000185.1:0-4988 GCA_021202715.1 Lachnospiraceae bacterium | reverse complement strand
TCCGACATATGCGCTCTTCCCTTTGTCCGACAATTTCTCCTTTTTGTTCTTTTATATGAAAATTATCACAATATATATTTCCTTTAAAATTGCAATAGCGCCTGTTCTCATTTATAATGGGTAGGTAAAAGACTATTTCAACGATACTGCTCCGGCGGTATCCCCTCTCGCAAAGGAGAAGCAGAAAAATGGTAGTAAAAGTAGGTATCAATGGTTTTGGACGTATCGCGCGTGTTATCCTTCGGATCCTCGAAGAGCGGTACACGGACATTGATGTATGCGGCATCACCGTGAGAACCGCGGATCTTGACCGCATGGCCTATCTGTTCGAGTATGACTCCGTATTCGCCCGCTTCAAAGGCAAGGTACGCCACACGGACACAGAGCTCGTGATTAACGGCAAGAAGATCAAGGTCTTCTCTGAGTCTGATCCGGCCAACATCGACTGGGCTTCCTGCGGCGCTGAGTACATCATCGAGTCCACCGGCGCATTCCGCACACTGGAGACCTGTGCAAAGCATTTCCAGGGTGGCGCGAAAAAGGTCATCTTGACCGCTCCCGGTAAGGATAAGGGCTTCCCGACCTTCGTCTTCGGCGTAAACCATCAGACCTATGATCCCAATATGACGATCATCTCCAACGCCTCCTGTACCACAAACTGCCTGGCTCCCCTGACCAAGGTAATCAACGATCACTTTGGCATCGATCGCGCACTGATGTCCACGATCCACGCTTCGACCTCCAAGCAGAAGCCTGTCGACTCCAACGGCGGACGTGACTGGAGCACCGGTCGTTCTGTTTTCAACAACATCCTCCCCTCCACCACCGGCGCCGCCAAGGCCGTTGGTCTTGTCATCCCCGAGATGCAGGGCAAAATGACCGGCATGAGCTTCCGTGTTCCCACCAACGATGTGTCTGTCGTCGATCTGACCGCCCAGCTCGCCAAGCCCGCCACCTATGCGGAGATCTGTGACGCTGTCGAGGAAGCCAGCCACTCCTACATGAGAGGAATCATTGAGTATAACCACGATGATATCGTCTCTCAGGATGTAAGAGGCAACTTCAACACCTGTGTCTTCGATGAGAAAGCCGGCATTATGCTGGATGATACCTTCGTCAAGCTCATCGCCTGGTACGACAATGAGTGGGGTTATTCCAATCAGTGCATCAGCCTGCTCCAGTATGTCGCTGGCCGCGATGAGAAGGCCGCCAAGGGCGGCGCCAAGGCTGCGCCGCAGACCGATGCTCCGCTGGAGATACCTGCAGACGAGAAGAAGAAGAAATAATTTCGAAATGGGCGGAGTGCTTTGGTACTCCGCCCTCTTTCGTTTACAGACACATTTTCCCATCCATCATAAGTGCATCGCCTTTTCCTCCGGTCATCTCCTGTCTCTACCTCCACACTTCCCCAAAGGAAATCCTTCTTCCGGCGTACTCCGACAGCTTTCTCTGCACCAGCGTATCCGCAAAGAGAATCGGCCTCCTGTGTCGCACGGAAATTTCCCCTGCACTTATCCGCATGTTTCCTTGCTGTCTTCCATATCTTACTAATAATCAGCCAAGGATTCTCTCTCTATGTCCCGTCTGCCAACCCGAAAGCATTTTTCCGCCCTCCTCGGACTATGCCTGCTCGTTCTGACTGGAGCAGCACTTCTCTCCCACTCCGACAGCCGTCTGTCTGCCGTCCTCACGTCCGTCAGCCTCATACAAAACCGCGAGCTTCCCATCTACTGCGTACAGACTGAAGAAAAGAAGGTAGCCCTGAGCTTCGACGCCGCCTGGGGAAATGAAGATACTCAGACCATTCTGGATATTCTTAAAGAAAACGAGGTGACCGTCACCTTTTTCATGACCGGCGGCTGGGTGGAAAGCTATCCAGACGATGTGAAAGCCATCGCAGCAGCGGGCCACGATCTGGGGAACCACAGCGAAAACCACTATCAGATGAGTACACTCTCTGCCGGGGAGATCCGCGAAGAGATTCTCAGCGTCCATGAAAAAGTGAAGGAACTGACTGGCGTGGAGATGACCCTCTTTCGACCTCCCTACGGCGACTACAATGATACCCTGGTGAGCACCGTCGCGGACTGTGGCTATTACTGTATCCAGTGGGATGTCGATTCTCTGGACTGGAAAGACTATGGCGTGGATTCCATCATCTCCACGGTCTGTTCCCACGAGCATCTGGGGAACGGCTCCATCATCCTCATGCACAACGGCGCCACCTACACGCCCGACGCCCTGGCCTCAGTCATCACCGGCCTGCGCGATCAGGGATACGAGATCGTCCCCATCTCTGAACTGATTTATACTGGAGGTAAATACAGTATTGATCACGAAGGGCGGCAGATCCCCGGTGCTTCCTGACCCATGGAACCGAATGCAAAGCATTCAATTCATGGCTTTGGCAGCCTGGTATCATACAAATAGCAAGTATTCCTAATACCAATGGACGGTTTTCTTTTTTTCTATCTCTGCTAGTCTATCTTGTAACAAAAGACAACACATTCTTTCACAAAACGGAGGAATCACAAGATGAATTATGCTTATCTGGGAAAAAGGATCCGCGAGCAACGCTGCCGCCTGAACATGACACAGGCCGATCTGGCTGCTGCAGTAAAAGTCTCCCCCGCCTATATCGGACAAATTGAGCGTGGCGAGAAGAACGCCACGCTCGACAAGATGATCAAAATCTCCAACAGTCTTCATGTCACGCTGGACTATCTGCTGCAGGATTACATTGAAGATCAGGATGACAACATTAACCGCCTGATTCTCCAGTTTCTTCACACCAAAAGTGTGCCGGAAAAAGAAATGGCGTACCGTATGCTGCTGGCTATCTTTGACTGCTATGAGACGACGCAACCGCATACAGAGTCTTCCCAGTCAGAAAAAACAATGTTATAGTGAACGACAAAAATATTTGTCGTTCACTATAAAAATGATGCACACGATCGCGCAGGGAATGGCTGCTTGCGCAGCCCGCGATCGGCGCGAAAGTAAACGACATAAAGTCGTTTACTATAATGCATGATCGCGCAGAGGATGATTGTTTACACAATTCATGATCAATGCGATCACATGGTCGGCCGGTTCCGCGGAGGAGAACCGGAAGCGCTTTCCGGTTCAGCCAGGTTCTGGAGCAAACATAGAGAATCCCGTCAGAAACCGTGGCTGCCGGCCGCACCATGCTCTTCTACAGCATTTTCTTTCGTCTCAGGATCAGCATCGTAATCGCACAAATCACCAGCGTCAGTACGCAGATGATACCAAACCCATGAGGTGTGTTGGCCCAGGGCACCCACTCACCGCTGACATTCATCCCGTACAGGCCCGAGATCACCGTCGGGATAGCCATGACCAGGGTAATCGATGTCAGGTACTTCATTACATTGTTCAGGCGGTTATCGACAATCGAGGAAAGCAGCTGCCTCGTGCCATCGATGATATCCCGATAGATCCCGGTCATCTCGATAGCCTGTTTGTTTTCCACAATATCATCCTCCAGAAGATCCATATCCTCTGGATACTGCGGCAAGCGCTTATACCGCTGCAGCCGATCCAGAACGATGCCGTTCGCCCGCAGGGAAGTGGCAAAATACACCAGTGTTGACTCCAGCTCGTGGAGATCAATCAGATCCACATCCTCAATATCCCCGTTGACCCGCTCCTCAATCTCTGTACGCTTCCGATCGATAACCCGCAGATAACTCTGGTAAAGCAGAGCTGTACGATAAAGGATCTGGTAGACAAAACGCATCTTTTTTTTCGTGCTGAATTCCTTCACACGGCGCTTTACAAAATGATTGAGAATCGGCGTGTTTTCATTACAGACGGTGATGATGACATCCTGCGTCAGGAGAATGCCCAGTGGAATGGTCGTATACGCCGTCTTATCATGACGGATCTCCGGGGTAGGAATATCCACCAGAATCAGAGTATAGCCGTCTTCCAGATCGATTCGCGAGCTCTCCTCCTCATCCAACGCGGCCAGGATATCGTCGAATTCAATGTTGAAAGCCTGCGCTACCCGCTGGCTCTCTTCTTCCGTAGGGGCCGTCAGCTTGATCCAGATCCCGTCCTCAAATTCTTCCAGCTCATGCAGTATCTGGTTTTCCGTCTTATAAATATTCAGCATGACCCTGTCCCCCTGAAAAATCTCCAGCGATGGTATACCGCCAAGTGTTTCTATTTTACCGCAAATATTTCTTTTTGACCAGACTTTCCCCGGCAAAAGTCCTGCAAACCTGCATTCTGTATTTCATCTCGCTCTTATCTTCCTCCTGTATTTCCAGAGAATGAGCAAAGAGGCGCCGGAAACTGTTGCCAGGATGAGAAACAACCACAGATGGTCCGCCACGCCGGTCTTCGGGGAAGCGTCTGTCTTCGTAGAAGAGTTCGTCTTCGTCGTGGAGCTCTTCTTCGTGGGCGTGATCGTTGTGGTGGGCGTAGTGATCGTGGTGGGCGTGGTGATCGTAGTGGACGTCTTCACCACAACAGTGATGGTCTGCGCCTCATCCTCAATGTCCTCATGGGCGGCCACCAAATTTTCCTCTTCCGTTTCCGTGTCCACAGTGTACAGCCGCTCAAAAACAACGACATCATGTGTAAGTTCTGACGCGTCAAAGGTAAATTCGACCTCTACGATGCCATCGGCTTCCTCCGCGACGAAGGTTTTCTCTGCAGTGACTTCCTTCCCGTCCACCGTCACAGCCTCCCCGGTTTCCGCATCCATCAGGACGCCGGAGACACGGTAGGTATTCCCGGGGATCAGGGCCGTACAGGTCACCGTATCCACGATGGTCACAGTCCCGTCCGCGGTGATCTCGCTGTCTCCGTCCGTCTTATCCGTGGCGGATGTCGCAACCTCCGGGTAGCTGACAGACTGGCCTTCGTCATTGATGTCCGCATGGATAGCGACCTGTTTCCCCTCATAGTACATGGTTTCAAAGACCACTACAATCTTCCCACGCAGGACGGATCCCGAT
>JAJQCL010000132.1:5000-6845 GCA_021202715.1 Lachnospiraceae bacterium | reverse complement strand
ATGGGAGGCGATAAAACCGGTGATCCGATCCTGTATCCGCTTGAAGTAGTCATAGGTCTGCGGCACCCCCAGGATCATCCCGTTCATGCGCACTGGATGAATCAGCATGGTCCCTGTCTCAACAATAAAGGAATAATCGGTGGCTACGGCCAGCGGTACGCCGATGGAATGGCTCCCGCCCAGCACCAGAGACACGGTGGGCTTACTCAGGGAGGCGATCATCTCGGCGATCGCCAGCCCCGCCTCCACATCTCCGCCCACCGTATTCAGCAGGATCAGCAGTCCCTCAACCTCCTGACTGTCCTCCAGAGCCGCCAGCTGCGGCAGGATGTGCTCGTATTTCGTCGTCTTCGTGTTCGCTGAGAGATTATCATGCCCCTCGATCTCTCCGATGATCGTCAGCAGATGAATGCGGCTGCGCGCCTCTCCCTCGTCGAGGGTCAGCTGTCCGAACTCGCGGATCTGCTCCCGTTCCTCCTGGCTCTCCTCCACCGGTTTTTCCCCGCCGTGTTCGGAATCCTTCGCTCTCCCGTCCATATGGTCCTCCCTGTCTCTGTATGTTTTACTCGATAGGGTAACCCATTTGCGGCACATTATTCTCTGGGAAGGTACAGACCGGTAAATTTCTCTCTCAGATACTCTACATAATAGCGGGGATTGAAATCCTCTCCGGTGACCTCGCGAAGCAGCTGACGGCTGGTGCGGGTTCCGCCGTACTGGTGGATATGTTCCCGCAGATACGCGGTGATCACCGACAATTTTCCCTCTGCTAGCAGCTCCTCCACCGGGAGCGCCTTTTTCATCTGATGAACCAGCTGCGCCGCGAACGCATTTCCCAGGGCATAGGACGGGAAATAGCCAAAGGAGCCCTGTGCCCAGTGGATGTCCTGCAGCACGCCCTCCCGGTCATTGTCCGGACGGATCCCCAGCACCTCCTCCATCTTCGCGTTCCAGGCCTCCGGCAGATCACGCACCTGCAAATCACCGTCGAAGAGCTGCTTCTCCAGCTCATAGCGCACCAGGATATGCAGGCTGTAGGTCAGCTCGTCGGCCTCGGTGCGGATCAGACTGGGCTGCGGCTTGTTGACCGCCAGGATAAATTCATGCAGCGACACGTCGCCGAAGGCCTCCGGCATCATTTCCTGCAGATCTCCGTAGAGAGGCTTCCAAAAATTCTCATCGCGCCCGAGGACATTCTCGTAGAAACGGGACTGCGACTCGTGCATCCCGCAGGAAGTCCCGCCGCCCACGGGCGTCTGCGTCAGGTCGTCGCGAATTCCCTGTTCATAGAGCGCATGCCCGCCCTCGTGGATGGCCGTAAAAATTGCACTGGCCGGCTGGTCTTCATAAAAATGATTCGTGAAACGCACATCATGGTTGTGCAGGTTCGTTGTAAAGGGATGTTCGCTCTCCGCCGTCGTCCCCCGCTTCCGGTCAAAGCCCATATAATCCGCCAGCCGCCCGGCAAACTGTCTCTGCCGTTCAGCGCTGCAATGTCTGTGCAGGAAAGAATCATCCACACGCTGCACAGCCGGCGTCAGCTCCCGCAGCAGAGAGGTCAGCTCGGATTTCAGCAATGAGAAGAAGGGATCCAGCGTCTCCCGGGTAAATGTCTCCTCATAATCATCCAGCAGAACATCGTACGGATCCTGGCCCTTCTTCGCCCGGCGGGCCGCAAACCGCTTCGTCATTTCCAGCATCTTCTCGAGCGTCGGCGCAAACAACGAGAAATCCCCTTCCCGTCTGGCCCGCGCCCAGATGCCGGTCGAGGAAGCCGCCAGCTCCGAATATTCCCGGTATTCGTCGGCGGGAATCGCGGCCAGTCTCTTCCGCTCCCGCTCCGCC
>JAJQCL010000132.1:0-4990 GCA_021202715.1 Lachnospiraceae bacterium | reverse complement strand
GACGCACCATGGCCGCCTGCTCTCCGGTCAGGCTCTTCTTCCCGGCCAGCTTCTCCAGCATGCAGCGGTTCTCTTCACTCAGCGTTTCCTCCTGCAGCATACTGTTTAAAATGCCGATGACCCGCGCCGTATATTTCCCGGCCTCCTCCGGCGCCTGCGTCTCCATGTCATACTCCAACAGCGTCAGCGCCGTCTGCAGCGCCATCTGCCGCTCCTGCTTCTGCATCCACTGTTCCCACGTCTTCATAGACAGACCTCCCTCATTTGATTGCCCCCGCTTTTTCATTTTTCCAAAAGAAAAGACGGATTATACATCCGTCTCCTCCAGAACCCGCTTCTCGCCGGAAAACAGCCTGACGGATTCCCATTGATTGCTTCTCTTCAGACTCTGATACTCCGCAAAAGCCTGCTCGAGAATCTGTTTCTCGTTGGAGAATTTCAGAAGGTGGTAGGCTTCATGGAACTTATAATACCCGGAATCCATGAAATACTCCTCCCGCTGCGGCTTGCTGTAATAGCTCTCCCCTGCCATCAGATACCAGTGTACGTTCTTGACAATCTCTTCTCTCGCTGTATTAAAGGTGTACTGGCTTTTTCCCACGTATCGGACAATCTGCGCTCTGGCTCCCGACTCCTCCAGAACCTCGCGAAGCGCCGTCTCCTCATAAGACTCTCCCGGTTCCACGGTCCCCTTGGGCAGAACCCAGCCCTCATACCGGTTCCGGATGTTCTTGTACAATAGAAGGATCTTCCCACGAAAAATCACCACACCGCCACAGCTCGTTGCCTCTGTCATTGCAAAGCCTCCTGTCCGGTTTGGTTTCCCTGTGCCGACTCCTTCGGCACGAAACTGTAGCTAGTATAACACCTTGAGAGAGGGAAGTCAAAGAGACAGGGGGATCTTTTTACAAAATGCTCCTTCTCGGGTCAACCTGAAGAATCTGTTCCACACTGCCGGGAGCCGCCTGCATGAGCTCCACACCAAGGCCGTCCGGAAGAAGAAACCAGTTCCTTCCCTGCGGCATACTGCGGATCTCCGGGTAAGAATACACCTTTTCCAGAGTTTCCTCCAGATGCTCCGTAAAGATGCCTACATGCCAGACGGCAACTGTGTCCGGATCCGACCGTTCCTGCGTATCAGCGCGGGTCAGCTGCATGCCTCCCACCCAGATCTGATCCGGTCTCTCTGGATCTCCCGCCACCTCGCGGACATCCATTCCCAGAACATCCTGAAAAAAAGCAAGATACCACTCCATATCCCGGACCCGAAGCGCCACATGCTCTACATAAGAGCGACTTTTCTGGACACCCATACACATTCCCTTTCCTTAGTCTTCATCCACTGGCGGAAGAAATTTCAGAATATGCGTGGCTACCAGAACTACTTCATCTCTCTGGTTCGTGACAACCACATCCAGATAGACCTTCATGTTTTCCGGATCCAGTTTGGCCGCCGTCTCCGTGCAAGTGATGGTATCTCCGAAAAAGACCGGCTTCACAAAGCGCAGATGGTCGTATCCGTAAGAGGCACTGGGAATGGGCGAGTTCATCTGAATCTGCAGGTTCGTCGAAGCGGTACAGCTAAGGGCGAATGTAAGCACGCCCTGCACAATTCTCGTGCCGTACTGCGTCGTCTTCATGAATTCCTCGTTAAAATGCATCTGGCTGAAGTCTCCGGTAATACCGCTGAACAGATAGACATCTGATTCACTGACTGTCTTGACAAATTGGCAGCTGTCTCCCACCTTCAGTGGCAGCTCATACTTCTTACTCATGTTTTGTCTCCTTAAACAATAAATTTTCAACTGTTCCATCCGTCTCAAAGAAGAAACTCTTATTCCGTTTTACAGCCCTCTCCAGGGTTCTTCATCCCGGAGGCCCATGCATTCCGGCAAAAACAGACGACGATCCATTTCCTTCAATGTAGGAGAAATATTCGGGTGAAATCCCATATGGGCGATCACGTCCCGTTCCACATCCAGTCCCGGTGCGATCTCACACAGCTCCAGTCCCTCCGGTCTCAGACGAAACACAGCCCGTTCCGTGATATAAATCACTTCCTGTCCGTTCTTCATCGCATGTTTCCCGCCGAAGGTGATCTCCTGAACCCGCTTCACCATCTTTTCAAACTTTCCCTCCTGCGTGATGGAGATCGAGCCGTTCTCCACGCTGGTGCGAAGCTTGCCGGCCTTCAGGGTGCCGCAGAACACTACTTTCTTCGTATTCTGGCAGATATTGATAAAGCCGCCGGTTCCCATGATCTTTCCATTGAATTTATGGACCCCTACGTTTCCTTCCTCATCAACTTCGGCAAAGCTGAGGAAACAGACATCAAGACCTCCTCCATCGTAGAAGTCAAACTGGGACGGCATATCGGCCATCGCCTGCATATTGATGCTGGCGCCGAAGAAGATTCCCTGCGCGGTGGCTCCGCCGATGGGACCGGTTTCCACGGTCAGGGTAAAATCCTCACTGATGCCTTCCTCCCTGGCGATAATCCCGATTCCGTCGGCGATCCCCACGCCGACATTGCCCACGTCGCCGGGCTTCACTTCCATAAGCGCCCGCCGCGCGATGACCTTTCTCTCATTCAGCGGCAGAGGCGTCACGTCCGACACATCCTTCCGGAAATCACCGGAAATAAACCGATCTACGGGTGCCCCGTACATCTGAGGCTGGTCTGGGACCTCAACCAGTATATCCACATAGAATCCGGGGATTCGGACATCCTTCGGATGGATGGTCTTTGCCGCTACTATACGCTGTACCTGAGCAATCACCAGTCCGCCGTTGTTGTGCGCCGCCTGAGCCATCGCATACGCATCCAGGACGGTCACTTCGTCCTCCATGCTGATATATCCTTCCGTATCTGCTGTGGTGCCGCGAATGATGGCTACATCCACAGGAATCGTCGGATAGAAGAGATACTCCTTCCCTTTGATTTCCTTCAGTTCAACCAGTTCCTCTCTGGTACATTCGTTCAGACGTCCGCCCTGCTGCCGGGGATCCACGAAGGTACCCAGACCAATAGGGCTCAGAAGACCCGGCTGTCCGGCCGCTGAGGCCCGAAGCAGCTGTGAGATCATTCCCTGGGGAAAATTATACGCCTCAATCTCGTTGCGCTCGGCCATTTCGGCAAGCCGGGGCGACTGCCCCCAATGGCCGCCGATGACCCGTTTTACCATCCCGCTTTGTGCCAGAGGAGACATTCCCCGATCTCCCCGGTCTCCCAGACCGGTGGCGTGAAGATAGGTCAGTCCTTCCGGCTTCTTCGTTTCTCTGTATCGATTTGCCAACGCCAGGATCACTTCTGTCGCCTCGCAGATGCCCCCTCCGGCTCCCACAAATCCGACTGTAGCTCCGTCAGGAACATAACGCACCGCCTCTTCCGCCGTCAAGACGGGGACTCGGGTTCCTTTTTTACCTGGTTTGATCACCATTCCTCTGTCCCTCCTGCCTTACTTTTCTGCTGACAGCCGCTCGCGCTGCATCCTGTACTCAATTCCCCGAATCACCGTTGTCAGAGTATCATTGACCGGCGTAGGAATATCTGCTTTCTTCCCCCACGCTGACACCGCTCCGTTGATAAAATCAATCTCCGTGGTGCCTCCACGCTCAATACTCTGGAGGATTGAGGATTTAAAAGTTCCCGGCTGTCCCTCTGCGGCGTGCTCCCAGGCATATGACGGATCCTCTGATGTCAGTCTGACCCCATACGCCTTCGCCACGTCAATGGCCTCCTGTACAGCTGCCAGAGCTGTCGTTTTCATCTCCGGCAGCGCGTTCCATCCATATTTTTCATAGAGTCCCCCATAGGGAAGGCCGGTTGCCCCGCAGAGGGCGCCCGTCGCCACATTGACCAGCAGCTTATCCCAGATCATCCCGCGGATGTTCTCACTGACCACTGTCTGCAGTCCGCCCCGGTTCAGTTCCGCCCCGATGGTCTGGATTCTCTCCGTAATGCGGCCGTCCATCTCACCAATGTATGTAACACGTCCTTCTGTGGTAGCCATCACCTTTCCGGGCTCAATCAGGAATCCGGAGCAGAAGGTTTTTCCGCTGATGACATGACTCTCTCCGATTTCTTCCATGATGGCTTCCTCGTTGCCGAGTCCGTTCTGTATTGTCATCACCGTTGTATCCGGTCCGATCACGTGGCTGTCCCGCGCTTCCCGTACTGCCTCCCGCGTTGCGAAGGATTTCACCAGGACGATACACAGGTCCTGAGCTTCCAGACCATGGTAATCCGTCTGGGCTCTCACCGTGACAAAGCGCCCCGGATCGCCCTCCAGACTCTTTACCATGTGAAGTCCCCGTTCCCGAATGGCATCAATCTGTCCCTGCCAGGAATCAACAAAGGTCACCTCGTGGCCGTTCTCCGCCAGCGTCCCGCCGATGGTACTCCCCAGGGAACCGGCTCCGATCATACAAATCTTCATCTCAAACCTCCTGCTCCCGTTTTTTCTTATTTCTCTGCGTTCAGCTTGCTCACCGCAGCCCGCAGAGCCAGCGTATATACGTCTCTCCCCAGACCAATCAGAATCCCCTCTGCCAGCGGTGAGACCACCGAGCGCTGCCGGTAATCTTCCCTCTTCATGGTATTGGAGATATGCATCTCATAAATCGGGCACTCGCAGAGTTCCAGCGCATCGACCAGCGCAATGCTGTAGTGCGTGAAGGAGCTGGGATTGATGCAGATCGCATCCACCTTCTCCTCAAGAGCCGCCTTCTGAATCCGCTCGACCATGGCGCCCTCATAGTTGGTCTGGAAATGCAGGGTTTTAACACCCAGCTCCGCCGCCAGCGTATCTACATCGTTTTCAATGTCCTGCAGTGTCATCGTTCCGTAAAAGCGGGGATCTCTCTTGCCGAGAATATTGTGGTTCGGGCCGTGAATATACAAAATTGTCTTCATAATTATAAACTCTCCTTTTTATTACTTGTGAGTGAAAAGTTCTCCATTTTCTTTTTAATATTGCACATGTATATG
>JAJQCL010000093.1 GCA_021202715.1 Lachnospiraceae bacterium | reverse complement strand
CGTCGGCATAACGGAATAAATCAATGAATTCTGCAATTATAAACCAACAATATATTTTTCTGCTCTCAACGCCTCTTCCCGTGAGAATCTGGAAGCCCTGTCCAAAGCCATCTTTACGTACAAAAACCCCGACAGCACATCATATCCCACTTACAACAGTTATGACGATGCGCTGACTGAAATCACTGGTCTGTCCAGCCAGAAACGGCTGGTTTTTGTCATTGACGAATATCCCTACCTGGCCAGGGCCGAAAAATCCATTTCTTCCCGTCTTCAGCATATCATCGATCTCACATGGCAGAACAGCCAGCTCTATCTGATTCTCTGCGGCTCTTCCATGAGCTTCATGGAATACCAGGTGCTTGGCTATGAAAGTCCACTGTACGGCCGACGTACAGCCCAATTTAAAAT
Organism: Lachnospiraceae bacterium; assembly: GCA_021202715.1. Taxonomy (GTDB): domain Bacteria; phylum Bacillota; class Clostridia; order Lachnospirales; family Lachnospiraceae; genus UBA3305. The sequence continues at coordinate 6,448 of JAJQCL010000093.1, read as the reverse complement.
TTCCGGACTGGATTATCGGGAAATGAAAGTTTTCCATCCGGAGCTTCCCCTGGAAGATCAGGCCCTCTTATACGGCATTACCGGCGGCATTCCCCATTACATTAACAAACTGGAGGTGACAGACAACCTGGACCAGGCACTGATAGAAAATCTGTTTGACCCATCCGGTTACCTCTTCGAAGAACCGGAAAACCTGCTCAAACAAGAACTTCGGGAGCCGGCTCTTTACAATTCTATCATTTCCGCCATTGCCGGTAGTGCCAGCCATGTAAATGAAATTGCCACGAAAGCAGGCCTGGAGTCCTCTGTTTGTACAAAATATCTAAAGGTACTGCTGGATCTGGAAATACTGAAAAAAGAATTCCCGATCACCGAAAAAAACGGGAAGAAGACAATCTATCAAATCGGTGACAATTTCTTCCGCTTCTGGTACCGCTTTGTCCCCCGCAACATGTCTGTCATCCTTGCCGGGAGAATACAAAGCATTTATGAGCAAACGATAAAACGTTATTATCCCGATTATATGGGACTGATTTTCGAAAAGATGTGCCGTGACTATCTTCTGCGCTATGCGAAAGACCTTCCTTTTACGCTCAGCGATATCGGGCAGTGGTGGGGAACCGACCCCATCAACCGACAGGAGGTACAGATTGACATCGTCGGAACCTCCACAGAGGAAAATGAGTACCTGATCGGTTCATGCAAATACCGCAACGAGAAAATCGGTGTCGACGAATGGCAGCTCCTCCGTCGATATGCCTCTGTCTTTCGAAAAAAAGGTGTATTTCACTACTATATATTTTCCCGAAGCGGATTCACGCAGGCTTTAAAGGATCTCGAAAAGCAGGGAAAAGTAAAACTCCTGACATTGGAAGATATCTATGAGAACTGAATTTCCTGCTATAGCTGCCTAGGGGGTCTCTGAATCATAACAGACAGCCAGGCGACCGCTTCCTTCGAGGACTGTTTCAGCTGTCCGAAGAGGATGCGGTCTTCCGCCCGCTGTCACTCGTACAGGATTCTCCCCAAAGCCGAACAGAGGGCTGTCTCTTCGGACACAGTGAAATGGTCCTCAGAAACAGCCCTCTATCCGGCTCAGAGTTCATTCCCGACAGCTCCTACACCTCCAGCTTCGCCAGCTTAGCCGCCTGATCCGCTGCGATGAGGCTGTCAAGAATCTCATCAAGATCTCCGTCCAGAATCACGTCGATCTTGTACAAGGTCAGCTTGATCCGGTGCTCCGTGACCCGCCCCTGGGGGAAATTGTACGTACGGATCTTCTCTGAACGGTCGCCGGTCCCGATCTGGCTGCGGCGCTCCGCGGCCTCGGCATTGGCTTTCTTCTCACATTCCAGGTCGTAAAGCCGGGAGCGCAGAACCTTCAGCGCTTTCTCTTTGTTCTTTAACTGTGACTTCTCATCCTGGCAGGAGATTACGATGCCCGTAGGAAGATGCGTCAGACGCACGGCGGAATCCGTGGTGTTGACGCACTGACCGCCGTTGCCGGAAGCGCGGAACACATCGAACTTGCAGTCGTTCAGGTTCAGCTCCACGTCCACCTCTTCGGCCTCGGGCATCACCGCCACCGTGCTGGTCGAAGTGTGAATGCGGCCGCCGGACTCTGTCTCCGGCACCCGCTGTACACGATGCACGCCGCTCTCATATTTCATCCGCGAATAGGCGCCCTGCCCGTTAATCATGAACACGACTTCCTTCATGCCGCCGATACCGCTCTCATTAAAGCTGATCAGATCCACCTTCCAGCGGCGCCGCTCGGCATAGCGGCAGTACATGCGGTAAAGCTCTGAGGAAAACAGCGCCGCCTCGTCGCCGCCGGCGCCGGCACGGATTTCCACCACCACATTCTTGTCGTCATTAGGATCCTTCGGCAGAAGCTGGATCTTCAGCTGCTGCTCCAGCTCCCCGATGCGCTCTCTGGCGTCGGCCAGCTCCTCCTTGGCGAGCTCCCGCAGTTCCTCGTCATTTTCCTCCTCCAGCAGCGCCAGACTGTCCTCCGCGTCCTGACTTGCCTTCTTATATTTCTGATAGGTTTCCACCAGAGGCGCCAGATCCGCCTGCTCCTTCATCAGCTTCCGAAAGCGGGCCTGATCCGTCACCACATCCGGACTGGCAAGCTCGGCCTGCAGCTCCTCAAACCGTATCAGCAAATCCTCTAATCTGTCAAACATTTCCATTCTCCTGTTATCACACGATCCAATCCGGCGTCATCGGAGAAGATTTCCACCGACGTAAAGCCCGCTTCCGTCAGCATCCGCCGCACGTCTTCTCCCTGATTCCAGCCGATCTCCCAGAATATCCGTCCTCCGGGTATCAGATGTTCCGGGCTCTCCGCCGCCAGCCGCCGGTAAAAATACAGCCCGTCCTTCCGGCCGTCCAGCGCCATCCGGGGATCGTGATCCCGCACCTCCGGCATCAGTCTCCCGATCTCCGCCGTAGGGATATAAGGGGGATTGGCCGTGATCACTTCAAATCGTTCTCCCGCGAAGGCCTGAAACAGATCACTCTGCCGGAAGGTCAGGTTCTCACATCCGTTCCGGCGTCCGTTTTCCCGGGCTACCGTCAGAGCTTCTTCGGAGAGATCCGCCCCCACAACAGAGACAAAATGTCCCAGCTGCGCCAGGCTCACGGCAATGCATCCGGAGCCGGTACACAGATCCAGAGCCCGCAGAGGTGCTTCCTCCTTCTGCGCTCTATCCAAAACCCGCTGAGATCTCTCTCCCGACGTTTTCCCATCCGCAACGTGCGGCAATGTTTCTCTCGCCTGCGCCCAGTCCAGGACCAGTTCCACCAGCTTCTCCGTGTCCTGCCGCGGAATCAGCACCCGCGCGTCCACCGCGAAGGGCAGCCCCATGAATTCCGTCTCCCCGGTCAGATGCTGCAGCGGTACACGATCAGCTCGGCGTCGGATCAGTGCGCGGTAAGCCTCTTCCTGCCCGGCCGGAATCTCCTCATTCTGCCGCAGGAAATAGTGCGCCCGGTTCAACTCTGTCACATGCTCCAGCAGATACCAGGCATCGAGCGCCGCCTCAGGCACCCCCGCCGCGGCCAGTTCCCGTTCTCCTGCCTTCAAACATTCCCGGAAGGTCATGACGCGTCATCCGCCCGACCGAAAGTTTCTTCCTCATAGGCCCGCCAGTCGAAGACCGCTTCCACAGCCTGAATCGCCACCTCGATCATATCGTCATCCGGCTCCCGCGTCGTCAGTCCCTGAAGCATCAGCCCCGGCTTGCTGATCGCATTGATCAGCTTCCCGTCGCTGCGTCCCGCCAGACGCAGGATCTCATAGGAGATCCCGGCGATCACCGGCACAAAGACGATGCGGCTCAGCATCCGCAGAAGGATATTGTCCATCTGCAGGAACATGAACACGAGGATACTGATCATCATGACAAAGAGCATGAAGCTGGTTCCGCAGCGCTTATGCTCTTTGGAGCTTGTGCGGACATTCTCCACGGTCAATGGCAGACCGTGTTCCACACAATTGATGCATTTGTGCTCCGCACCGTGATACATATAGGTCCGGCGAATGTCCTCCATGAGAGAAATGCCCCAGACATAGAGGATGAAGATCGCCATGCGAAGGACACCCTCCAGCAAAGCCGTCACAAAACTATTTTCAATAAATCTCTCCATGAAGCGGGCGCAGAACATCGGGAGGATCATGAAGATACCCACGGCCAGCACTATCGCCAGAACCACCGTTCCCGCCATGAGCAGACTCTCCTGTTTCTCCGGGCTCAGGAAACGATCCAGGAAGCCTTTTTTCTTCGGCTCTTCCGTTTCCTCTTCTTCCTCATAAAAGGAAGCGGAATAGGTGAGAGTCTGCATTCCCAGGATCAGGGAATCAATGAAATTAAAAACCCCCCGGATAAAAGGCTTCTGCATCCAGCGATGATCGGCGGAGAGGCCCCGATATTCTTCCTTCTTCACTTCAATGGTCTGGTCAGGCTTGCGAACGGCGACGGCATACCAGGTCCCGTTCTTCATCATGATGCCCTCCAGAACCGCCTGACCTCCAATTCCTGATGATTTCATAGTTTACGCACTTCCCTTTATCGTAAGGTCCATCTCAGCGGACATACACAGTCAACTCATCCCGAACACAACCGAAAAACTCATTTCGCGGCCGTGCGATCGAGTAGGAGGCGGCTTTCTCGCCTCTTACTCGCCTGCGCATACACAAAAAGGCTGAGATTCACGGGGAATCATGAATCTCAACCTTTTTCGGCGACCTTTCATTTCTATTTCAGGCCATACTTGCGATTGAACGCCTCAATCCGACCACGGGCGGCCGCCGTCTTCTGCTGACCGGTGTAGTACGGATGGCACTTGGAGCAAATCTCCACGTGGATCTCGGGCTTGGTGGATCCGGTTACGAACTCATTGCCGCAGTTACAGGTAACCTTCGCCTGATAATACTTGGGTTGAATACTCTCCTGCATGACTTTCACCTCTCTATTGTATTTCGTTCATGGGCGGAGCAGCTGCCCTGCCCCTTGTGCCTGATCAAATCGCTGTTCCATGCGTACCAAAACAAGCGCCGTGGAAACAGCGTGAAATAGTGTATCACACTTCCCCATAAATTGCAAGTCCCCTCTGGCGGTTTTACGCGTTCAAAGACGGATTTTTTTTGCCATGGCCACGAATTCCCGGTTGTTCCGGGTGCGGGCAAACAGACTCAGCACCTGTTCCACCGCATCCTCCGGCCGCATGCCGTGCATGCCCTTGCGGATAATATCCACGGCCTCCTTTTCGTCCTCCGTCAGCAGCAGATCCTCCCGCCTCGTCCCGGAACGAACGATATCAATGGCCGGGAAAATGCGCCGTTCGGACAGTTTGCGGTCAAGGATCAGCTCCATATTGCCGGTTCCCTTGAATTCTTCGAAGACCACGTCGTCCATGCGGCTTCCCGTATCTACCAGCGCCGTGGCAAGGATCGTCAGACTGCCGCCCTCGCGCATATTCCGCGCCGCTCCGAAGAATTTCTTCGGCATATGCAGGGCTGCCGGATCCAGACCGCCGGAGAGCGTCCGCCCGCTGGGCGCCACAGTCAGGTTATAGGCCCGGGCCAGCCGTGTGATGCTGTCCAAAAGAATGATCACATCCCGGCCGTGCTCCACCAGCCGTTTAGCCCGCTCCAGCACCATCTCCGACACCCGTTTGTGATGCTCCGGCAGTTCGTCGAAGGTGGAGTAGATCACTTCCACGTTCGGCCCCTCGATGCTTTCCCGGATGTCTGTGACCTCTTCCGGCCGCTCATCGATCAGCAAAATAATCAGATGCATCTCCGGATGGTTGGTCTGCACGGCTCGGGCCATCTGCTTCAGCAGGGTCGTCTTACCGGCTTTGGGCTGGGAAACAATCATACCTCTCTGTCCCTTCCCGACAGGGCTCAGCAGATCAACGACCCGCATGGCCAGAGAACCGCCCGGAACCTCCAGGTGCAGCCGTTCGTTCGGAAAGATCGGCGTCAGATCTTCAAAATTCGTACGGTGCTCGGCCACCGACGGCGGCTCACCGTTGATTTCGTTAACATAAAGAAGAGCAGCAAATTTCTCCTGACCGGTCTTCACACGGATGGAACCGCTGACGATGTCCCCCGTTTTCATATTAAAACGACGGATTTGTGAGGGAGAAACATAGACATCGTTATCTCCCGGCATATAGTTCTCACAGCGGATGAAACCAAATCCATCCACCATCACCTCCAGGATCCCATGTGCGGAGACGCCGCTGTCAAGATTTTTCAGTTCCTCCGAAGGAATGGCATCCATGCGCATCCCGGTGTTCCAGCCCACAGGGCGAGACGCTTCATCGCTGTCATTGTTTTGCCGACGGTTTCCGTTCCTGCCACTCTCACTGTTCTCATTCCGGTGGCGGCGACTCATGCCTTCCCCGTTCTCGTTGTTTTCATTCCGATAATAACGATTTGAGCGATCGCTGGCAGCATAGCGACCATTTCCTCTTGTTCCCCGATTCCCGGACGAACGCTGATCCTGGCTCCGGCGGTTTTCCGGTTCCGATCTGAATCTCTCTTCGCGCGTCCGGCGATTCTCCGGTTCTGCTCCCGACCGCTCCTCGCGCGTCCGGCGGTTTTCCGGTTCTCTCCGTCCCCGCTCCGCTTTCCTCTTCATCGGCTTCCCGGCCGGAAACCCTGCCTCCGCCGCTTCCTCCTGCGCCGCTGATGGATCCGGCTTTGCGTTCCGCACGGCCGACCTCTCCTTCTGCGCCGACGGCCGCTCCTCCTTCGTTGACGGTGAGCTTCCCTCCGGCTCAGGCGTCGACGACCCGGCCATTTTCTTCACAGAGGCCTCCGCCCCGGCCGTTCCCTCCACAGCGAGCTGCCGTGACAGCACCTCCGCCAGCTCCTGTTTTCTCAGACCGCTGACGCCCCGAAGATTCAGGGATTTCGCCAGAGCGCGCAATT
>JAJQCL010000199.1 GCA_021202715.1 Lachnospiraceae bacterium | reverse complement strand
CTGGAGGCCTGCGACCTGAATGTTTTTAGTATCCGCCGGGCGCTCTGGCAGCTGAAAAATACCGGGTGGTTCGAGGGTGCGAAGGGCTTCCTTATCGGGCGTCCTTATTGTCACGGGGAGACGCTGATGGGGCTCGATCAGTACCGGGCGGTGACGGATATTCTGGGAGAGCTGGGTGTTCCGATCCTCATGGATCTGGATATCGGCCATATCCCGCCCATGATGCCTCTGGTCTGCGGGAGCCGGGCGACGGTGCGGATGCAGGAAAATGAGATCGAAATCTCTATGCGAAGAGAATAAGGAAGAGTGAAAAAACATCCCCGGAGAAATTGAAACCTCCGGGGATGTTTAGACAATACTTATCAGAAAATGATTATTCTGCGCTTCGCGCTGCGCGGAGAAAGGCTGCCACCCTTTCCGGGTCCTTCCCTGGGCGGCCGTCGTCGTATTCTACGCCGGAGGAGACATCCACCATGTCGGGATGCACCGCTTCAATGGCAGAGACGACATTTTCCGGGGTTAGTCCTCCGGCCAGGATGAAGAGCTTCTCATTGCGGTCGATGGCGGAGAGACTGCTCCAGTCGAAGGTCTTCCCGCTGCCGGGCTCGGCGGCGTCGAAGAGGAAGCCGGTCACCTGCGGCAGATCACGCCAGAGCGCATATTCGGCGATATTTCCGGCGTTGAAGGCACGAAGCACCGGAAGCTTCGTCTCAGAGAGCCGCTCGGGCGGGAAGTCCCCGTGAATCTGGACAAAGTCAAAGCCGGTCTCTTCAATCTCACGCAGCTCGGCGGCGCTGGGAGAGACGGTCACAGCCACCTTGCGGATGGAGGGGGCAAGCTGATCAAAGATGGCCCTGGCCTGCGCGCAGGTCACGTGGCGTTTGCTTTTGGGGAAAAAGAGGACAAAGCCGGCGAAGTCGGCGTTATTTTTATTGAGGTAAGAGGCTTCTTCGGGGCGGGTCAAACCGCAGATCTTGACTTTCATAGGGGTTCCTTTCGTGGTGTGATGAGGTGTTTCCTCTTCAATTATAATGAGAAACCGCAGAAATGCAAGGAGAGAAGTCCTGCGAATTTTCCGATCCGGCGGTTCCGGCTTGCATTTGGAGCGATTGCGGTAAAAGCGGTTGACGAAGCGATTTCCCTTTGTTATGATACAAGGCATTATCAGCGATGATTGCATGCGGATGGATGGCGGAGCAGAGAATGGCCCGCGGGGGCACATCGCTGAATACATAAAAGGAGTTGCAGGCGAACATGGAACATAAGCGAGCGGTCATTTTAACCTGTCTGGTGGCATTGCTCTGGAGCTTTGCCGGTCTCAATGTGAAGCTGATTTCATACACTCCTTATGGAATTGCGGCGGGACGCAGCCTGATTGCGGCGATCCTTATCACACCGGTGATCATGAAGAGTCCTTTGAAAAAAATCGATCGCTATGTCGTGGGAGGCGCTCTGTGCTACGCGGCATTTAATTACTGCTTCATCACTTCGATGAAGTTAACGACGACAGCCAATGCCATCATGCTGCAGTATACTGCGCCGATCTATGTCGTGCTGCTGTCCTGGGTATTTCTCAGAGAGAAGATCACCCGGGTCGATCTGATCAGCATCGCTTTTGTGTTTCTGGGGATGATCTTATTCTTTTCCGATGGTGCCGAAAGCGGCTCTCTGGTAGGAAATGTGGTGGCAGTTTTTAACGGCGTGACCTTTGCAGGAATTTCGATCTTCCTGCGGCTGCAGAAGAATGCGAATCCATGCATGTCGATGTATCTGGGAAATATTATTTCTGCAGTGATCGGGATCCCTTTTCTGATGATGGGTGGAATCCCGCAGAGAAGCAGCCTGTTTTACCTTCTGATTGCCGGAATCCTGGTCGCGGTCACCTATATGCTTTATGCAAAAGCCAGCACGGGGATCTCCGCGCTGGAGGCCGTCCTGCTGCCGGTTCTGGATCCGATCATGACGCCGGTCTGGGTGTTCCTGTTTTATGGAGAAGGCCCGGGGCTGCTCAGTATTCTGGGAAGTGTCATTGTGCTGTCCTCTGTGACAGTGCGGGCTTTGTATGGAATACATATGGAGGAACATCATGCTTGAGACACTGCTGCAGCTCGATGGCAATATCCTGTTATGGATTCAGGAAAATCTGCGAAATCCGATCCTCACTGCGCTGATGGTGCGAATCACTGCTCTGGGCAATGCCGGGATGATCTGGATTGTGATCACGGCGCTGCTCCTGCTGCGGAAGGATACGCGCAGCGCAGGGATCATGTCGGCGATGGCGCTGGCCATTTTGATCGCTTTCTCCCGGTTGTATGTGGGGATTCATTATCCCTCCGACGTTCTGGCCGGAGCGCTCACCGGGATTTTTGCCGGCATGCTGGCGCGAAGACTCTATGCCGCGGGCCGGGAAAAATTCTCCGGAAGAAACGGGTTGTAAAAAAAGGATTTCTTTTCTATACTGTGGGGAGAGTACAGATTATCGAAGGAGGGATTATGTATGTGCCAAATCGCTATAAACATACCGGAAGAAGTGCTCTATGATACAAAGATGAATAAAAATGAAGCTTTGCAGTTCGCAAGACGGGCTGTTGCACTGGGATATTATACACAGAGCGGCGTCTCCATCGGATATTGCGCTCAGATTGCCGGAATGACAGAAGAGGATTTTATTTTGTATCTCGGTAAGAATCACGTATCTGTTTTTCATTTTGATGATACGCAGGATTTTTTGGAGGAGCTAAAGAATGCATAAGGTTGTTGTTAATTCCACTCCTCTGATTATTCTTTGTGGGATTGGGCATTTGGAGATCCTAAAAGAACTGTATGGAGAAATCACCATCCCGCTGGCAGTTTACAGGGAAGTTACCAGAAAAGAAGACTCGGCCTGCATGCAGATTAATAAGTGCAGATCATGGATTCATGTGGAAGAAATTGAAGATTATACAGAAAAAAAGATGTATAAAGCGAAACTGCATGATGGGGAAGTTGAGGTAATGATTCTCTCACAAAAACAAAACGCCGAAGTGGTCATTATAGATGACAATGCTGCAAAGAAGACGGCAAAGTATCTTGGGCTTCCTGTTACGGGAACATTGGGGATTCTTCTGAAAGCAAAGAGAGAAGGAATTATTAGGGAGGTTCGTCCGTTGATATCTGAAATGAAGCATATAGGTTTTTATGTGAGCTGGGATGTCGAGCAAATGGTTCTGGAACAGGCAGGAGAATAAAATTGTGGGACGGGCCGTTTCAGCGGTCTGGAAAGAGGATACATAATCATGAGAACCTTCGAGAAATCAACGAAATTAGAACATATATGCTATGACATCCGCGGGCCGGTCATGGATGAAGCCAACCGGATGATCGCCCGGGGCGAGGAGATCCTGAAGCTGAATATCGGCAATCCGGCTCCCTTCGGTTTCCGCACGCCGCAGGCGGTGCTGGACGCCATGGCGGCGCATCTGGAGGAGACGGAGGGCTATTCCGACTCCAAAGGGCTGCCGGAGGCACGCCGGGCGATTCAGGCCTACTCGGAGAAGAAGCATCTTCCCAATGTGAGCCTCGATGACATCTACACGGGCAACGGCGTCAGCGAGCTGATCACCCTCTCCATGCAGGCGCTGCTGAACGACGGAGACGAAGTGCTGGTTCCCGCACCGGATTATCCGCTGTGGACCGCTTCAGTGACGCTGGCGGGCGGGACGGCTGTCCACTATCTCTGTGATGAGGCGGCAAGCTGGTATCCGGACATCCAGGATATGGAGCGGAAGATCACAGACCGGACCAAAGCGATTGTTGTGATCAATCCCAATAATCCCACAGGCGTCCTGTACCCGCGGGCGGTGCTGGAGGAGATCGCGGAGCTGGCCCGCTGCCATGATCTGATCCTCTTCGCGGATGAGATCTATGACCGGCTGGTGATGGATGGCAAGGAGCATGTGGCTCTGGCTTCCGTTGCGCCGGATCGTCTTGTCGTCAGTTTTAATGGACTTTCAAAGTCCCATCTGATCGCCGGATACCGCTGTGGCTGGATGTGTCTGGCCGGAGATAAATCTCACGCGCAGGGTTACATCGCCGGGCTGAACCTGCTTTCCTCGATGCGCCTCTGTTCGAATGTGCCGGTGCAGGCGGTGATCCCCACGGCGCTCTCGGAGCTGGAGAGCACCGAAGCGATGCTGGTCCCCGGCGGGCGTATTTACGAGCAGAGAGAATATATTGTGAAAGCGATCAACGACATTCCGGGGCTCAGCACCGTGCGTCCGGAGGCGGCCTTCTACATCTTCCCGAAGATTGACAGCGCGTGTTTCCACATTCATGACGATGAGAAATTTGTCCTTGATTTCCTGAAGGAGAAGCATATCCTGCTGACACACGGCGGCGGTTTCCATTGGAATCAGCCGGATCATTTCCGGATCGTGTATCTGCCGGAGGTGGCGCAGCTGCAGGAGGCCTGTGGGAGACTGGGGGATTTCCTGGCGCACTATCAGCAGGAATGACGGAAATATGTGTGGCTTTGACAGTGTTCTGGCGCATGGCCGACAGAAAGAAGGGAAAATCGGCAGGAGTGTCTGACACTGTCGAAAAATAAAGAAATGGTTCCGGCAGATGTCGGCGGCTGTCCACAAGTGTGGAAAATCCTCGACATCTGCCGGTTCGTGTCATAAAACGGTTAAAAAACACGACGACAAAGCGTTGAGAATCCTGAAAATCATGGGTATAATTGGGCTATCGCAGAGTTGATGGGAGGATATCATGGAGAAACTAAATGTCGCAATCGCGGATGACAATGAAAAGATGGTAGGAAAACTGACCGATCTGGTGCGCTCAGAGCCGGATTTTCAGGTGATCGGGACGGCGGGAAATGGCGAGGATGTCCTGCGTCTGATCCGGGAGGCGTCGCCGGATATTGTTCTCCTGGATCTCATTATGCCGAAAATGGACGGGCTCTCTGTTATGGAAAAAGTGCGGGGAGACACGACATTGAAAAAGAAGCCTGCCTTTATCATCATCACGGCGGTGGGGCATGAGAGTGTGACCGAAGATGCTTTCCGCTTGGGAGCCAATTATTACATCATGAAGCCTTTTGATGACAGTCTGGTGCGCAACCGCATTCGCGTCATCGGCGGGAAACGGACAGAGGACGGAAAGAAACGCCCGGAGGAGGGCGGCGCCATCAGTCAGGAAGAGTACATCAAAAGGAATCTGGAGAATGATGTGACGTTGATGATCCACGATATGGGTGTACCGGCTCATATCAAGGGCTATCAGTACCTGCGGGATGCGATCATCCTCTCGGTGGAGGACATGGATATGCTGAATTCCATTACCAAGATCCTCTATCCGACGATCGCCAAGAGGCACCAGACCACGTCCAGCCGGGTGGAGCGGGCCATCCGGCATGCGATCGAGGTGGCCTGGAGCCGCGGAAATATGGACACCATCGACGCCATGTTTGGCTATACGGTAAATTCCGGCAAGGGGAAACCGACGAATTCCGAGTTCATCGCCCTGCTGGCGGACCGGATCCGGCTGGATTACAAGAAGAAATCCTACCGGCTGTAATGAGGAGTGTCCATGCCGCTGCGAATCCGTTCCAGCAGATGACTGGCCGCATAGAATGTCGTCTCAAAATGCATATAATCGAGGATATTTTCATCCCACAGGAGCTTCAGGCTGGCGGGAAATTCGTCGTCCGAATTCCAGAACTGAAGCACAACCGGCAGAAAATCAAAGAGAGGGAGCAGCCAGGCCGTGTCACCGACTGCTTCTTTTTTTCCGCCCAGAGCCCGGCAGGCGCATTCCAGTTCAGGAATCCGCCCATCGAAGGCTTTTGCGGAGCCGCGGAAGAAGGAGTCGCCGGAGCCGAAGGCCGTATTGTATTTCAGAGCGCCGAGGGTCACAAAGCGCCCGGACAGACGGCAGTGATCCTTTGAATAGCAGAGAATGTCATAGATTGTCATCGCTTCATTGAAGGAAGCAGGAAAAGCGGTGGAGAAATTATCCTCCGACCACTCGATGACACCGTCCCCGCGGTTGATGCGGTAACGGCGTCCGACGAAGCTGATATACAGATACGCGGCATCGGCTTCCAGATGAAATTTGCGGATCATGGCTTCCTGATCGTGCTGGAGGAACAGGGGACGGGCCCGTTCTACAGCAATTTCATAATTATTCATAATAATCTCCATTCTGCCGCGCTTTGCTCTGCGGCACAGCTTCCATCTTATCCTTTCGCAGGAGAAAGTGCAAGGGAAATTCGCTCCAAAACACTGTCATTTGTCCCATTGACAGGAGACATTTGACTGTTAAAATGGTAATAGGATAATAGATGGAAGCTGCGTGGCAGTGGCAGCGCGCAGATGTCGGCAGATTGTCCGGGAGAAAACCGGAGTTTATGAGTAAAAACGGGGAGAAGGAGGAACACGCGATGGCCTATGAGAAATTGTTGAATGAAATCTATGCGGCCCTCTCTCTGGAGTATCTGTGGCCGGAGTACCGGCCCTCATTTATCAAGAGTGAATCGCCGGACTGGATCAACGAGTCCATGGAGCTGGGGGTGGAGGTCAGTCAGGCGCTGCTGCCGGAGGACGGCCAGGCGGGGAGTTTTCTGGAAAAATATCTCGGATACTTGCGCAGTGAGCTGCCGGAGTCCGCGTTTTCACGCTATGGAGAACGGCTGTATTTTTATAATGACCGCTTCTGGGCCATTCTGCCCGAGGAGGGGCGGGGGCAGAGCTGCCTGTACAAGGCAAAATATCGTTTTGACCGCAAGCTGGAGAAGCTGAACCGCAATTACCGTCGCTGTCGGCGCAACGCGCTGTATCTCTTCCTGCATCCGGAGAAGCAGACACGGGTGGACGCCGCGGATCTGTTCGCCTATATGACGGAGCGGCAGGAGACGTTCGAGGTTCGTTTTGACTGGGTGTTCCTGCACTGTAC
>JAJQCL010000012.1:916-6951 GCA_021202715.1 Lachnospiraceae bacterium | reverse complement strand
TCAGATCCCTCTGGAACAGGAACTTAAAGACCGTGCGCACCAGCGGCTGAATGAAAAACAGCTGGCTGAAGAAGGCGAAGGGGAAGTTAAAGCAGACCAGCTTCAGCCAGTTTGCCAGCAGCGTCGCCAGATGGAAACCGCTGTAGTAGGGATAGTAGAAGCAGGCCGCCAGGAAGCTCATGGCCGGACACATCAGGCCCACGGTGGCGCAGATGATGGCACTCTCGAAGAGCACCGGATGCGTCTCCTGCGGATCAAAATTCTTACAGGCGAGCTTAAAGGAAAGTGGACTTCCCATAACACACTCCAGGCCATAGGCAAAACAAAACTCCACGAGGATGACCGCCCAGATCGGCAGCATCCCCCCGAACATATACACGCCGCCCTGCGCCTGAATCGCGTGAAGGACGCTGTCCGCATTGTTCACTTCCATCAGCGTCGCGCCATTGATTACATAAAGGCTGTAAAACACATAGGCGTGTACAGTGATCACAACCGTGATCAAAGCAAAAATCATTCTCTGAAACTGGTTTCTAGACATAACAAAACTCCTTTTTGGCCGCAAAAAAACACAAGCGGCTTCGCTCACTTCCTCTTAAGATACTGTCAACATGATCTCGAGGTAAAGGTATATATACCCTGAGTAACATCACATCCGTACCGTAATCAGATTTACGTGCAAAGCACTACTTGTGTCGTTCATGCGTGATTTTCAATTGCCTGAGCAGTTTACCACAAAAATTTCCGGAAAGTCAAGCGTCTTTTTAAGGCCGACTTTTTCCGTCTGCAGACCACCTGATCTGCAGACGGCCTGGATTTACGATTCGCTTTGGGCCTCTGTGCCAAGGAAATAAGAGAAGTCCACCTGATTCATCGCCACTTCGACCAGGTTCGCGCAGCTATTGCCCATACGGTCGATGCAGTGCAGGATCTTCATGAAGGGCGCCGACAGCCGTTTCTCGCAGGTTCCCTCGCTCAGCCGCTGCATATGCAGCTTGCGCATCTGGATATCAAGATCAAGGAGCTTCTCCTTCCGCTGCCGACTCCGCTCCAGCGTCTCTGCTGATCCGTTCGACAGCGCCTCCATGGCATCCTCATACATTTCCTCGATACAGTGCAGACTTTCCTGCAGGTCGCTCATCGCCTGCTCCGAATAATCGTACCGCCGGGCCTTTCGCTCCTCCATGTAATCGGCCATCTCCACGGTCAGGCTTCCCATACGCTCTACATCGCCGAGGACATAGAGAAGATGCGCGGTCTGCGATGCCTGCTGCTCGGTCAGAACACCGGCGGAGAACAGCTCGGCCAGATAATCATCGATCTCCGTGTGAAGCATCTCCAGCGCTTCCCCGTACTGCCTCGCCTCCTTCAGAGCCAGCACCGTTCCATCCTGCACGGATTCATTCACCTCACGCAGCATGGTACGCACCATTCCGCTGCAGTGAGCCACCTCCTGGGCCACCAGACGCAGCGCCGCAGCCGGCTGGTTCAGCACATTGCGATCCAGATAGCGCGGCTTCGCCAGCGTCACCAGCTCTTCGCCTCTGTCCGGAATCAACCGAGTGACAATTTTCACCATCCAGCCCAGCAAACCGATCCAAATCACTGTCATCGTAACATTAAAGATCGTATGTGCATTCGCGATCTGCCGCGAAATCACCTCTACCTCCGCTCCCTTAGGGGAAATATACTGGATAAACGACGCATAGGGCTTTACGAACCAGATAAACAGAAGCGCACCGGAGATATTAAAGATACTGTGCGCCAGCGCGGTCCGCTTCGCGTCCCGGGATTGTCCGATGGAGGCCAGCAGCGCCGTGATCGTTGTACCGATGTTGTCTCCCAGCAGGATCGGGATCGCTCCGGTGAGTCCCAGGATACTCGTCACTCCGTCCGGACCGGCCTGCGAAGCGAAATTCTGCAGGACCGCGATGGTCGCGCTGCTGCTCTGCACCACCAGCGTCATCAACGTACCCACGGCCACACCCAGAACCGGGATATCCGCCACCTGCGCGATCATGTTGGTGAAAACCGTACTGGAAGCCAGCGGCTTCATGACGTCCCCCATGGTCTCAATCCCTAAAAACAGCAGACCAAAAGCAAAGATTGTCTGCCCGATATTTTTGATCTTTTCATTTTTGCAGACAAAGGACACCAGAAAACCGGCGAATATAAACACATAGATATAATCCGTGATCTTAAAGGCAATGATCTGCGCCGTGATCGTCGTACCGATGTTGGCGCCGAAGATGATGGAAATCGCCTGCGGCAATGTCATCAGCCCGGCGCTGACGAAGCCGATGGCCATAACGGTCGTGGCGCTGCTGCTCTGAAGCACGGCGGTCACCAGAGCACCGGCCAGAACTCCCATCAGACGGTTTCTGG
This sequence comes from Lachnospiraceae bacterium, assembly GCA_021202715.1. Taxonomy (GTDB): domain Bacteria; phylum Bacillota; class Clostridia; order Lachnospirales; family Lachnospiraceae; genus UBA3305. The sequence goes on along the minus strand of JAJQCL010000012.1, from coordinate 4,566 downwards.
TCAGCAGCTCCAGGATATGCTTCATCCTCTCGCCCGCCGCCTTCTGCAGACATTCGCTCATCATGTTCATGCCGAAGATAAAGATCGCCAGTCCGCCAAAGAGCCCAAAGAGTATTTCCCAGGTATCGCTCATCTCATTCACGCTTCCTCTCTCGTATCGTTGATTCTTGTGTACTGCTTATTAGTTTAGGAAGCGTATGTAAGAACTGAAACGTGGGTTACGTAAATTTTACGTAAACACTCTGTAGAGACCGTCAGGCAGAAAAAATCCGCCGCAGATCAATCTGAACGCGGCGGACTCACTCTTTGATGGATTTTTATACTTCATTGACAATGTTGCGTGGCTTCTCTCCGGCTTCCACCCGTCCGGCATTCTCCCACATGAGCGCGTGGGCCCGGCGGAAGGTGGCGGCGGTGATGCCGCCAAGGTGCGGCGAGAAGAAAACGCGCCGGTTCCAGGGTTCCGGCAGCTGCACCAGCGGACTGTTTAACGGCACCGGCTCGGGTGAGAGCACATCCAGGCCGTATCCGGCGATACGATTCCCCAGAAGCGCCGCCCGCAGAGCCAGGTTGTCCACCAGGTCGCCGCGGGCCGTATTGATCAGATACGCCGTCGGCTTCATGGCCGCCAGGAAGGCGGCGTCCACCATCCCCCGGGTCTCATCGTTGACTGCCGCATGAAGGCTGACGATGTCGCACTGCGCCAGCAGTTCCCGCAGCGGCAGATACGAGACGCCATACTGTGCCTCGATCTCCGGAGACTTCCGGTGACGGCTGTAGTACACGCAGGAGCAGCCGAAGGGCGCCAGCCGTTCAACGGTCGCCTTCGCGATGTCCCCGAAGCCGATGAGGCCCACCCGGCACTCAGACAGCTCGCGGATGCCCTCCGTCATGCGGCGCTCCTTCATCTGAATCTGCCCTCCGGCTAAAACGGCCTGATGACCCTCCACGGCCGTGCGCAGGAGCCCCAGCATCAGGAGAATCGCCTGTTCCGCGACGGCTCCGGCATTACAGCCCTTGTTGTTGCAGACATAGATGCCCCGTGCGCGGGCTGCCTCCGTATCGATGCGGTCGAAAGCCACCCCCTCAGACTGGATCAGACGCAGACGCGGCATGGCCTCAATAAGATCATGGCTCACCGGACTGATCGCATCCGCGAAGAGAACCTCCGCGTCCCGCCCGGCCGCCAGCAGCTCCTCCTCAGAGGCGCCCCGCGGGCAGAACACGATCTCCGCCCGTTTTTTTACCTCATTCGGAGTATCATATCGCTCATAGCGCTCCGGATCGCCGATGATCAGAATCTTCATGACCTTCCTCCTGTCCTTTACAGTGTCTCCCAGTCGGAGTCGCCCAGCATCTCGCCGCGCATCTCATAGAGGAGCGTGTAGTAGAAAGCCTGCCCGCCCTTGACGATGTTATAGCGGCGCATATCGCTGTAGTGCTGGTGGCGTCCAAAGCTGCAGCCTGTCACATCCTCTTCGCGGTAGCAGGTGCAGCGCTTCGGATTGATGGTCCCTTCTTCATCCGCACAGTTTGCCCGGTAAATATGAACCCCCGGCGTTTCGTCCCCCGGAAGCCCCAGCGCCTCTGTCAGTGCCTGCCCCACCGCCAGACCGGCTGTGTAGATATGGGTATAACGTCCGGCCATGCGCGTGAAATCATAGACGCGGAAATCCTCCAGCCAGCTCTCATCCAGCCAGCCATTTTCCCCCTCCTCGGAGAAGAACAGGCATACGGGGAAGGTGCGGCGCGGGCTGCGGATCAGATCTGTGATCTTCGGTACCTGCTCCAGTCTGAGGATGCGCCGTGAGGTCGAACAATAGCGCACGTCAAAAACACCGATCCGGTCGGCAATATTAGAATAAAACCGCGGGCAGCTGAAATAACGATTCAGATAATTCCGCTTCTCTTCAGCCACCGCGTACGAGTTGCGCACCTCCAGCATCTGTCGGCCATCCTGCGCCAGATAACACCGCGCCTCCGCGATCCACAGCTGACCCGGCGCGTCGAGATCCAGATTCGTCACTTCCATCTCCCAGAAATCCCGCTCCGGCTCGTAGTGAAAGACCAGCCTGTATCCCAGCACATTTCGCTCCAGAGAAACGGGTTTCAGGGGCAGGGAGCCAAGAAGACGCCCATATTTCTCGTACACCCACTGGTAAGCCAGCCGGGCTGCCTCCAGGCAGGCCGTATGGCGGTCATAGCGGTATGTACTCAGGTTCACCCGGGCGCGAAAGACCGAAGATTTCTGCAGAGGCTTCATCGTGTGGAAAGAGATCTCCTCCCCCAGGGACTCATTGCCGTCATCAAACACGTCCTTCTCATGAAACAGACGCTCCAGCCTCTCATCGTGGATCACGGCCTGATTCAGCAGCGCCGCGATCGTATTCACATTGATGGGGATCCGGCGGGGCTGGTTCAGCAGCTCCCGGATCAGCACCTGTCGCTCCGTCTTAAAGAGGCGTTTGCCGAGATTGTTCTCCCCCTTATCTTCATTGAGGAGCTCTTCAAGTTCCGGGTACATGGGGCGCTCTTCCATCTTCAGGCGATAATGCGCCTTCATCATACCGGCCCAGTTTCCCTCTTTGTAAAGATCATGCCCCAGATTCTCAAACAATGTGACCAGAGACTTGTCACAGAGCTCCAGAGTGGCCAGAATGCTGTTGAAATAGCGGGCGAAATGATTTTTCCCACTCCACAGCTCGCCGCCCTTGTACTTCATGTCATGCTCGATCTCATGCCATCCCTCAAAAAAGACCGTCTTGAGCTGGATCTCCACCGTATCGTCGATGCACATCTCCCAGGTCTCCTCGGAAATCTGCTTGCGCAGATAATGGGGCAGGCGAAATACACCGTTGATCTTCACCGGTTTGAATTCCGTCTCGCTCATCTCTGATTCTGACCACTCCACCAGTGAGAAGAGATCCTCCAGGATGTTCTGGCAGATCTTCACATCGTCTTCAAAATACACATCGATCCGGATGCCGATCAGATCCTGGATCTTTTTCTCTGCATTATATTCTTTGATCTGGTATTTTTGAGCCAGAGACTCCGCCGTCTTGATCCGGGAGAAGCTGCGATAATAGAGGCCGCACTGCTTCAGACGCTCCTCCACCAGATATTTTAATTCGGCCTCTACAATGGCCGGTACCTTCACGCGGGTTTCAATCTCTTCTCTGGTATAGGTTATCTTCTCATTCATCAATACCATCTCCTAAATATCTAAACAATCGAGTAGGAGGCGGCTTGTCGCCTCCTGCTCGCCGCGCGGGCTGCGCCTGGCGCCAGCCGGAAAAGTTCCTTGCGCAGCCCTGCGCAAACAAAAACATCCGAAGACGCGCACGCCTCCGGATGCATCGTTCTATCCTACTTATATTACCACAGGATTCCCCGTTTGCACAGTCTTATTCGAAATTTAATGAAAATTTCAGAAAAAACATGCAATCTTTCCCTTTCTAAACTCTTATGCCCGCTTTGCGGGCACCGCCCTCAATGAACGTCTTTATTCCTCCTCTTCGGCCTCGTTATCCAGCAGCGGGCCATCCTTTCTGTCCACATAGAGAATCCCTTCCAGATGATCGCATTCGTGAAGAATACAGCGCGCCAGAAGCTCGCTTGCCTCCAGGTCAAATTCCTGCATTTCCCGGTTG
>JAJQCL010000012.1:0-906 GCA_021202715.1 Lachnospiraceae bacterium | reverse complement strand
CGCCCGGACCTTCACATAATTCGCCCGCGTCACCTGCGCATGCTTTCCCGGCACACTGAGGCATCCCTCCATGCCGGTCTGACTGCCGGAGGTCTCGAGAATTTGCGGATTGATCAGCACCAGCGGCTGATTTCGCTCCTCACTGACATCGATCACCACGATCCTCTTAAGGATTCCCACCTGAGGCCCTGCCAGACCAACACCGTCCACCTGGTACAGCGTCTCCAGCATATCATCCACAACGCTCCGCAGCCGGGGCGTCATCTCCTTTACTTCCTTGCTCTTCTTGCGGAGCACCTCGTCTCCCATCTCGCGGATATTGCGAATCGCCATGTTTCTCTCTTCCTTTCCCCGGTCGCCCGGTCAATCCTATTTATGATACTCAACCGGACGTCGTTTGTCAATCGTGCAAGAGCCCGAACTCCCCCAGGGTCTCTGCACGTCCTCTTCGTTCTGTAAATCATTCTGCTCTGTCACAGAAGATCCACCTGCACGGCGCAGCCCGGGCCGTCCAGACAGATTGCGCGGATATCAAAAAGCACCTGCCGCTCCTCGTGCTTAACGTAGATCATTTTCCGGTAGACGTCCTGCACCTTGGCAACACCCGCGTCCGAGGGACCGATCACCGTCGGCTCCTCGCGGGCAAAACGCGCCCGGATTTCGGCCGCCAGCGCATCGGCAAAGGCCGACGCCGTTTCTTCCTCCTCGCTGGTTACCCGGATCGACATCATACAACCGGCAGGCGGATAGTGCATCAGACGCCGGTATTTCATTTCTTCCTTATAAAAGGAAATGTAATCCTGCCGCCCGGCCAGTACGATGGCGTAGTTCTCCGGGTTGTAGGTCTGGATGACGACGCGGCCGCCGCTCTCCGCCCGCCCCGCCCGCCCGGCCGCCTGGGTCAGC
>JAJQCL010000184.1:847-7024 GCA_021202715.1 Lachnospiraceae bacterium | reverse complement strand
TTTCAAATCTGAATATCCCATTGCCCCGTCTCTCCTTATAGCCGCCAGTAGCTGTATCCTGCAGCTTCATACTCCTTGTGGTCCAGAATGCCCTTGATATCAGCCAGTACCTTCTTACTGTTATTGCCCTCTTTAAACATCAAATCAATCTTGCCCATATCCAATCCAGAGAACTCTTTGTGCGCCACTGCAAGAATTACAGCGTCACAGTCCTTGATGTCAGACACATTACAGAACTTAATCCCGTATAAGTGTTCTGCTTCAGCAGCATCGGCAACCGGATCGGCAATAAGCGGGCGAATACCGTACTCATTCAATTCTTTCACGATGTCTATAACCTTAGTGTTTCTGGTGTCCGGGCAGTTTTCTTTAAACGTAAAGCCAAGGATTCCAACCTTCGAATCTCTCACCGATGTTTCAGCAGCAATCAGTTTCTTCACAACCTGCTCCGCCACATACTTGCCCATGTCATCATTGATGCGCCGACCAGAAAGGATAATCTGGCTGTGGTAGCCAAGCATCTCCGCCTTATATGTAAGGTAATAAGGGTCGATGCCAATGCAGTGTCCACCAACAAGCCCCGGCCGGAAGTTCAAGAAATTCCACTTGGTTCCTGCCGCTTCCAAAACGGATAAAGTATCAATCCCCATCTTGTTAAAGATGATGGAAAGCTCATTCATGAAGGCGATATTGATGTCGCGTTGGCTGTTCTCGATAACCTTCGCAGCCTCAGCCACCTTAATTGACTCAGCCCTATGTACTCCGGCATCAACAACAATCTCATATACCTTTGCAACAGTATCAAGAGTCTCTTCATCCATGCCGGATACAATCTTCGTGATAGTATTCAGACGATGCACTTTGTCTCCAGGGTTGATACGTTCCGGGGAGTAACCGATTTTGAAGTCTACCCCGCACGTCAGCCCAGATTCTCTCTCAAGAATAGGAACACATACATCCTCGGTCACACCGGGATAAACAGTGGACTCGAAAACAACTACTGAGCCTTTTGTCAGGTTACGGCCAAGAATCTCACTTGCTCCTTCCACAGGCGTAAGGTCTGGCGTATGGTCATCATTTACAGGTGTGGGAACCGCTACAATATGGAACTTTGCTTCTCTGAGCTTCGTTTCATCAGCCGTGAATTCCACAGTCGTCTCTCTAATGACATCATCCCCAACCTCATGGGTCGGATCAACGCCAGACTGATAGATTTCGATTTTTGCGGCATTAATATCATAACCGATTACCTTAACGCCGCGTTTCGCAAACTCTACGGCAATTGGCATTCCGACATACCCCAAGCCGACCAGTGATAATGCTTCATCTTTATTCCTGATTTTCTCGTAAAGTGACATTTCTCTTAGTCTCCCTATATATTCATTATTTTCATAATGGACTCATTGACTTTATTTACATCGTATTTTTCTTCAACGAGTCTTCTGCCTTTTGAGCCCATCTCAATGGCTAATTCCGGTTTTTCTATAAACTGTTGCATTTTATCTGCAACCGCTCCTGCATCCTTTACAGGAACAAGGAATCCATTAACACCGTCTGTAACTGTCTCGCGACATCCAGGTGCATCTGTTGTAATGATTGCCCTGCCACATGCCATGCTTTCCAGAACTGTCTTTGGTGTACCTTCGTGATAAGACGGCAGGACAAAGACAGACGCCTGTTCTATAAACGGACGCACATCTTCCTGCTCCCCGAAGTATTCAACGCTTCCATCATCTATGTAATCCTGAAGTATTGCCGGAGTAATCGCTGATGGATTTGTGTCATATGGACCAACTAGCAGGCATCTTATAGCGGGATTATTCTTCTTAATCAATCGACATGCATCAAGGTACTCCCCGACACCCTTGTCCCTAATAAGACGTGTAATCATTAGAAATGCAGGCTCTTCTGGCATGAGCCTTACAGTGAACTTTTCTACATCTACACCTGACCCATTGATAATCCTGCACTTTTCCTTTTTGACAATTCCCTCGTTGACAAAAGCCGACAGGTCATCGTTATTCTGGAACATAACTGCTTTGCTGTTTCTCAAAGCAACCTTATATTCTGTACACATAACTGTCTTAAGCAATTTGCCTTTGAAAGACGTACCGTTAAAAATAGAGCCTAGTCCTGCAACCAGAGGGTATACTTCTGATATGCCATTTTTCTTTGCAGCCAGACATGTATATATAATCGTTTTTGCCTGATAGCAGAAAATCTTTTCTGGCTTTTCCTTTTTCAAAAAGCTGTCCAGTTCTTTAATTGTCCTTAAATCGTGTGCCGGATTCACGCCATTTCGTTCGACATATATCTGCCTGTACTCTATGCCATTCTCGGCAAACTTCTCAGACCATTCGCTTTCTTGCTCTTGCCCCAAAGCAATAACCTTATATCCTTTATTAAGAAAAGCCTGCATCATATTCATGCGAAACCAGAATAGAGAATGTGTATGACTTGATATAACTGCAATTATCTGCTTTGAATTATTCTTTACCTTTTTCTTCCTACTATTATAAATAGCAACCCCTGCCACTGCTCCAACGGTCGCAGCCACTGCTATCTTTAAATCTGTATACTTATTCTCCTTTTTCTCTGCAGGTTGGCTCCCCTGCGGCTTATCTTTTTCCAAGAAGTGTTTTATAATAACTGCAAGCGTACCAATGCCAATGGCACTAGCTATGCCGACAACAGCAGCACCAATTCTAATTTCTTTATTGATTTTCTCAGGACTGACCAACATTTTACTCCCATCACCGGTTTTCTCCCCTCCCTTGTGCATCTCACCAGTGCCGCCTTCGACAACACCATCCGATGACAAAACCGAACCAATCGTCCCTAAAAAACAATTAATGTCCATCCACAGGTTCATTTTCTCAACATACTCTCCATCAAACATTGCTATGACCGGAATCTCTAGCTCGTCACGGCCATTAATCTGTGCCCAACCAGTAAGGCCGGGAGTCACATCATTTGCGCCGTACTTGTCGCGTTCTGCTACGAGATCAGCCTGATTCCAAAGTGCCGGACGGGGACCGATAATGCTCATCTGCCCTCTAAAAATGTTAAAAATTTGCGGCAACTCATCGAGAGATGTTTTCCGCAGGAATCGACCAGTCTTTGTGATAAACGCACCCGGGTCATTCAGCATGTGCGTTGGGATATCCTTTGGAGTGTCTGTACGCATGGAGCGAAATTTCCAGATTTCAAACCAAGGTGGAAAGCGGGGATAATCCAACATGTAGTAGTAAATTCTCTGTTAAACTACTATATATAGTGTTTTTGACACATAATCGAACTGATATTCGATGCAATTCAATAGGGGGATTTCCACAGGGTTATTTCCGCAGAAATGCGGTCAAAACGCCGCCAATCTGCCGCAGATTCCACTGTTTTAAGAAAAGATATGCGAAGCAAGCCGATATTCGGACGAGATACAGCTGATAAGCGGTACAATTCAGGTAAAAAGGGCTGATATGCGGTGCAAACAAGGCATAAAAATACCCACAGGCTGGCACTTTCCAAAACCTGTGGGCATAATCGCTCTGCTATGAGGCGTGAGCTGCTCCGTTTGATTCAATTTTCGCCGTGTCGCTTACTTACCGCCGCGTCACCAGATAGCAGTCGTAGAGAAAATCAAAGAATTTCGGGCTGCGGTTCTGTGATGCGGTTGTACCGCTTATCTTTTCTATATACCCTCCGACTTTTTCAAATTCGCTGTGGACATCCGACTCCATGTCCCGGCTTAAGAAGCCCTCAACCAGGTAGCTGTGAGCCATCTCCGCAGACCGGTCAATCACAGGCGCAAGCTGCTTACAGTCGATCACGATGCTGCTCCGGCTGACCTCCACTCTGTGCTTAAGCTCCACACTGTCGTTTGGCTTCACAACCTCCGACATGATCCGCTCTGCCTGCTCCGCTCCGACCGAGGAAAGGTAGGCGAGGAGCATCTGCCCGATTACCGCTTCCTCTCCCCGGAGGCCGTAGTCTCTCGGCCACAGGTCAACCAGTGTTTTCTTTTCCTTGTTTTCACTCATGTATGTACCACTCCTTTATTTTCTCCGACGGCGTGGGCTGTCTGCAACCCTGCACCTTGCCTTTTTGTTGGGTTTCAAGTTAACTCTGAAATCTCTTAAAAGCAAGAGGAAATATCGGGTAATCCTGAAAGTTCGTGAAAGTCGGACAAAAATTCAGACACAGTTTAGTTGAAAATAGGTAGAGAATCGCTGGGAGAGGGGATAAAGAAAGCCCAGCAGGTAGGCTTCCCACCCTGTGAGCATCAAAATTCTCTGATAGCCACACACTTGGAAACTTACCTGCCGGGCTTGCACTTGGTCACCCTCTCGGTCGGCTTTTTCCTATTCTACTTTGATGCTTTCGAGCAGCTCTTCAAATCTATGATCATGGATTGCATCCTTCAACATCGACATCGATTCATCCTCAGAACCATAACTGGCAGTCACAACGATCTCCATCCTGTTAAAGCAATCCTCCAAATTGAATGCGCCTCGAAGATTGCATTCGCCTATGTCCAAAATAATCACATACTGCGAAGATTCTGAAAAGCAGTAGATGCTGTGTCCATTAAACCTTCCAACGGATATTGAGTCGGGTCCCGAAATCGCTACCTGCGGTGCGCCCTCAAACTCGTCCCGCGCTTCTTCCTCGGTGCTTTTCCACCGGCTCATTTCCACGCTGACCTCGACCTTCACATTCTGATCCTTTGTCATCAGTGCAATACAGTTAGTTGAATTCCCCTCCGGGAAGGTGTCGAACCAATAGCCGTCCGGAATCTTAAATGATAACTTTCTCGGTGTCACATCTGGGTACAACCTTCCATCATGATACTGAAACATCCTCGTGTTCCTCCTTTTTGATTTTTTCCGATTCACCCTGAAAAGCCATGGTTTTTCGGTAGCCTATATATCACTCATAATTTCATACATAGCAAGCGAATTATGTTCAATGCCTGAAATATTTTATTGAAGCCCTCCGAAGAGGGCTGTGGGGCTATGCGAGAAGTCGGTCTTTGAGCCGCTGCTCTTCTTCCCTGGTCTCAGGGATCACCCAGCCATATTCTCCACTGCTGGGAATGTAGACCAGGCTGAAAAGCCACCAGCCGTCCCCAAGAGCAATCTCCTGCACCAAGGTGTTCGGAATCTTGAGCGTCTCCGGATTCCGCATGAGGGCTTTGACGTGCCGGCGCCATCCGTCTGCTGTGAACTTCTCGCGGTTAAAGTAACCGCCGAGGGAAAGGTTGTAAAGCTGGTCTGCTGCTTGATTGAGTGTCATGGTGTGTACCTCCTTGTATTGGGCTGTCGGTTACCGGAAATCCGGCTGTCTGTTAAGGGGAGGGCTTAGATGCCCTTGCCCCATGCGAATCCCTTCTGCTCCCTCTTGGCAATCATCGCGTCCCTGAGTGCCGTGAACTGCGTGTGGCTGATGCCGTAGGCGCTGTAGCTCTTGCAGATTGCAATGTGGGCTGTCTTGAGGTCCTTCTCGGTCTGGATGTTCTCGACCTGGGCTTTGAAATTCCTGTAGGTGTTCGTCATGGTGGTTTGCTCCCTTCGTTTTGTTGTATGTACATTAACTCTTTTCCCGCACTATATCCAGTCAATTCGACGCCATAAAGTACACAAAGATGATGGCAGAAAACTGTGGATAATTAACACAGCAGAAAAGCCCTCCGGAGAGGGCTGTTGGCTGCTGAACCCTGACTGCGGGGGAGGGTTTAAATCCCCTTGCCCCATGCGAATCCATACCAGTCTCTTCTGTCGATCATGATGTCCCTCAGTTCTTCGAACTGGCTGCTTCCAATCTCGCCGTCGCCGTAGGCTGTGCAGCAATGGATGTGCGCCATCTTCAAATCCTGCTCTGTCTTGATGCCCTCGGCCTGTGCTTTCAGCGCCTCGAATTTCTTTGTTGCGGCTGCCACATCCTTCCTGGCCTCCTTGCGAACCTTGCTTTTCAATTCGTCCAGGTTCTCGGCGTAAATGTATTTTCCCTGGCTGTTGACTTTCCACGCCCTGTAGGTCTCCCCAATCTTCCGGAGTTCGTATCCGCAGTAGCCGGTGTCAATGATCTTTGAGGTGGTCTCCGTGGTGGTTGTCGTTGCTGTGTTCTTCATGGCTTTTTGCCTCCTCTTTTTTGTTATTTGCATTTTAACTAATAGAGCAG
>JAJQCL010000184.1:0-837 GCA_021202715.1 Lachnospiraceae bacterium | reverse complement strand
TATTACCTCTGTTTGCCGCTTAAATCCAGTAAATTCGGAGCTATAATGTACACAATCTTTTCCGGGCAAATCATCTCTGAAATGTGTATATTTACACAGAGAAAAAGCCCTCCGAAGAGGGCCGTTTCCTATTCTCTCACCAACTCGTAATTTGCCGCTTCCTTCTCGCTCAGTTCGCCCTCGAATTCAATCCAGCCCCAGGCTTTCCGCCCAATGCTCTCAACGAACGTCCGCTCATCGAAATTGAAAATCTCCTTGACCTTGTGGCCGCCGGGGAATGTCCCCAGGCTGACCGGCCGCTGTGTGCTGTAATACCTCATAATTTCTCCTCTCCTTCCATCTCAATCAGTCTCCAATAAATCTCTTTCGCACAGTCCCTGCAGAGGGTGGTAACACTTGCGTTCACATTCCTGTTTCTCCGTATCCCTATGTCCACGAGGTTCTCTGTGGCTCTGCAGGAAAGGCAGGAGTCGTTCCTGCCCTTATGCTTCTTTACTTCGATCATGCTGTCTCCTTTCCGCCCCAAAGGGGCTGCCCTCCGAAGAGGGCTGTGTGCTTTATTCGTAGTAGTATCTGAACTTCCTGTCCAGGGTTGCAAGGCTTCCGAAAGTGACGTAGCTGTAGCCCTTCACAAAGGCTGTCGCTTCACCGAAGGTTGTGTCTTTCAGAATCCAGCGGATGGCTTCCTTCAAATCCGCCAGCGTCTTGCAGGCGAAGTAGTGTGGGTAAATCCGCCCCGCCGCCGTGAAGGTCTCAATCTGGAACCAGAACTCGGAGTAGTCGAAATCCAGCCGGCCGGCGTAAATGTAACCCTTGTCCTCGCCGTCACACTGCACT
>JAJQCL010000027.1 GCA_021202715.1 Lachnospiraceae bacterium | reverse complement strand
CCGCGGAACCGATGATATAGAAGGTATCCTCGGCCGTCTTCGCCCAGGTGCGGATGGCCTCATTCGTGGCGTCCTTCAGCGTATTGCTGCCGGAGACCACCGGCACCACCTTCGCGCCCAGAAGCTCCATGCGGAACACGTTGAGCTTCTGCCGTTCAATATCCTCAGAACCCATATAGACCGTGCACTCCATGCCGAAGAGAGCCGCCCCCGTCGCCGTGGCCACGCCGTGCTGCCCGGCGCCGGTCTCCGCGATGACCTTGGTCTTGCCCATGCGCTTCGCCAGGAGAATCTGTCCGATGACGTTGTTGATCTTGTGCGCTCCCGTGTGGTTCAGATCCTCCCTTTTCAGGTAGATCTTCGTCCCGTATTTCTCGCTGAGGCGCTCGGCCAGATACAGCGGCGTCTCGCGTCCCACGTATTCCTTCAAATAATAATGGTACTCCTCAAGAAATTTCGGATCGTGGATGGCCTCCTCATAGGCCGCATCCAGCTCCTCCAGCGTCTTCATCAGCGTCTCCGCCACGTACTGGCCTCCGAACTCCCCATAATATGCCTTCTCGTTCATATCAACCTCCTGTGCCGTTGTTGAAAACTGATTTCCAGTGTCGTGCCAGCGTGCGGGGATTTTCTGATTCCATGAAAGCCCGCCCGATGAGGAAGCCGCTGATGCCGCAGTCGCCCAGATACGCCACATCCTCGTCCCCCATGATGCCACTCTCTGCGATCAACACCTGCCCGGCCGGCACCATTGCCGCCAGACGTCTTGTCGTCTCCAGGGAAATGCTGAAATCCTTCAGGTTGCGGTTATTGACCCCGAGGATCCGCGGGGAAAGCGCCAGCGCCCGCTCCATTTCCTCTTCATTGTGAACCTCCACCAGGGCGTCCAGCCCCAGGGAAGCCGCCAGCTCATAGAATCGCCGCAGGTCGGCGTCGTCGAGGATTGCCGCGATCAGCAGGATCGCATCGGCTCCGATGACCCGCGCCTCATAGATCTGGTACTCATCCACCGTGAAATCCTTCCGCAGGATGGGAAGCGGTGAGATGGCCCGGATCTGCCGCAGGTAGTCAGCGCTGCCGAGGAAATGGTCCTCCTCCGTGAGGCAGGAAATGGCGTCCACCGACTCGTTGTACTCACTGATCCGGTCTGTCAGCTCCATCGTCTGAGGAATCTTCCCCAGACTGGGCGCGGCCTTCTTAAACTCGCCAATGATCGAGAGCCCCGGCTTCGCCCGCGCCTCGTAGAAGCTCACCGGCGTCCGCGTCTCCGCCAGCGCGCGCCGCCGCATCTCCTCCGGGGAGACCTGCCGCTTCGCCTCGATGAGACGTTTTCTCTTATCTTTTACAATATCGTCCAGAATCATATCGCATCACACCTCGTTATTGACAAAATTTTCCACCATCCGTTTGCCGTACTGCGTGTAAATGGATTCGGGATGGAACTGCAGCCCGATGACCGGATACTCCCGGTGACGCATGGCCATGATCTCACCATCGTCCGCATAGGCCAGAATCTCAAAGCACTCCGGCAGCGTCTCCTTCTCCAGAGCAAGAGAATGGTAACGGGCCACCCGTATCGGGCTGGGAACACCGGAGAAGATGCCCTCCCCCGCGTGCTCGATCACCGACTGCTTGCCGTGCAGCAGATGAGCCGCATGAATTACATGGCCGCCCAGCGCCGCGCCGATGGTCTGATGCCCCAGGCAGACGCCCAGCATCGGGACTTTATCATAGAACTCCCGCACCAGATCCAGGCAGATCCCGGCCTCATTCGGGGTCTTGGGGCCGGGGGAGAGAACGATCTTCTCCGGGTGCATTTTTTTCACATCCTCGACGGTCAGTTTGTCATTGCGTACCACCTGCACATCGTCGGTGAAGGTTCCTATATACTGATACAGGTTGTAGGTAAACGAATCATAGTTGTCGATGAGCAATATCATAAGTTTTCCTCCTCTACCAGCGTCTTGGCCATCCCCATGACCTTGTTGCAGCACTCTCTGTATTCATTTTCCGGCTGAGAATCGGCCACGATCCCGGCTCCGGCCTGCAGATACACATTGCGTCCCTTCTTGATCATCGTCCGGATCGTAATGCAGAAATCGATATTTCCGTTGAAAACCAGATACCCGGTCGCACCGCCGTAGAGGCCGCGGTGCAGATCCTCCAGCTCGTCGATGATCTCCATGGCCCGCACCTTAGGCGCGCCGCTCAGCGTCCCCGCGGGGAGGAAGGAGGCCACCAGATCCAGCGGATGCCGCTCTCCATTCTTGTGTCCCTCCACCAGAGAGACGATGTGCATGACATGGGAATATTTCTGCACGTTCATGAACTGCGTCACCTTCACCGTGCCAAACTCGGAAATGCGCCCCATGTCGTTGCGCGCCAGGTCCACGAGCATGACGTGCTCGGCCCGCTCCTTCTCGTCGGCCAGCAGATCGTCCACCAGCCGCTGATCCTCTGCTTCGGTCTTGCCGCGGGGGCGGGTTCCGGCGATCGGGCAGGTGTACACCCGATTTCCCTGCTGCTTGACGATCATTTCGGGCGAGCTGCCGATGACCTCGAACTCCCCAAAGTTCAGATAATACAGATAGGGCGAAGGGTTCTTCTGCCGCAGCTCCTTATAGAGAGTAAAGCCGTCGTGATCCGTCTGAGTGGTCCAGCGCTGGGAAAGCACCGTCTGGAAGACATCCCCCTCGCGGATATACTCCTTAATGCGCTCCACCTTGGCGCCGTATTCCTCTACTGTATCAGACTTCTTTATGATTTTCCCGTCATGTACAAATTCCTGCTTCGGCTCCGTGTTCCGCGCCCGGACGATGCGCAGCAGCTCCTCGGCCCGGGCCAGCGCCCGCCGCTTCCCGTCGGCGTCGTCCGCCTCCAGCACCACGGCCGTCAGCGTCTCCGCCACATAATCAGCCACCAAGAACTCCGTCATCAACATCAATTGGATATTGCCGAGACCGATCTCGTCGGGATTCGCATCCGGAATATCCTCGGTATAGCGGACGAAATCATAGGCCAGGCATCCCACCAGGCCGCCGGTGAAGGCCAGCTCCTCGTTGTCATTGCGGATATCGAAGGAATCATAATATTTTTTCAGCTCCTCCAACGGCTGCCCCGGGCGCACCTCGCGGCTCCCGTCCTTCTTACGGATCACCAGAGCGTCCGCCTCGGAGGAAATCATTTCCTCCGGCTCCACACCCATGAAGGTATAGCGGTCGTAATTCTTGTCGTAGCTCTCCAGCAGGAACCCCTTGTGGCTCCCCGCCAGGTTCTCGTACATGGCCGTCGCCGACTCGCCGACGATACTTACGGTCTTCTTGTACACACGGTATACTCGCTTCATCTGCCTCTCCTTTGCGACCAAATATTTCCTGCCTCTCATCGAAGGTCGGGCGCTCCTCACAGTTTTGCCTGTAAAATATGCAAAAACGCCCCCGAAGATGCGGTCAAACATCTTCAGGGGCGAATCTCTCGCGGTGCCACCCTGTCTTAATCTGAAACTTGTCGGTGTCTCCGCGCGGCGGTCAGGTTCCGGCCGGTCCTCTGCAGCAGATCCTTTCAAAAGAAAAAGCGGGTATTTCCCGGAATCGGAAAATACTCGCCACCAAATCTCAGATCATCTCTCGGATACGGAGGGAATCCCCTCGATATCCCACTTCTGTAACGTGAAGTCACGGCGCCGGCTACCTTCCTCACCGGGCATCTCCCAAACCCATTCCCTCAGGCGTCCCATACCGGCTCTCAGCGCCCCGGCTCTCTGTGATGCTGCTCTCCTGCGGTACTCTTTTTGTTCTTCGATTTTAACAGGTATTGTGTTGCTGTCAAATACCTTAGCACAAGAATGAGGTTTCTGTCAATACTTTTTTCCAAAATGCAGCAGCGCTGCCCCTGCTGAAAATCAGGGTTCGTCCCATACGTCTTCCCTCATGGACTGCGCGGTACCCGAAAATCTTACCCCCTAATGCACTAATATAACCAGCTCCGTGGCCATCGCACAGACAAACCACAGAATTATCAGTACAATCGACGGGATATTCTTCGGTTCAATGCCCAGCAGCCAGATAATCGCTGTCATTTCAAGGAATCCCGCGACGACACACCCGATCACCCCCAGGCAGGAAATCCCCCTGCCCGAAGAGCGTCGGCCACCCGTCTCTCCCTCATTGTTGTGCAGATATGTGTGCTCCAGATAGTCGTCCCGTCGATCGTTGCTTCCGTCGTGATTCCAGTCTTCCATCGCCATGTTCATATACCTCCCGTTCTCTTTTCAGCCCCTGTTCAGGTGCTCTTTTTTCTGTCCGGGAGCTTCTCATCCCCATCCGCTCCCGGATTCTTTTCCACATTCCACGACCTACATTTCCGTTCTCTCACGGGGCTCCCGCCTGTGTCCTGCCGCGTCTCCGGTCAGCTTCCGCTCGACCCATTCAGCAAACATGCTCAGATAGCGCATCAGCGGCTCGGCAATGATGCCGAACACCACCATCAGCATCGCCACCTGCGGAGTAATCGTCGTAATGCCGAAGAGCCAGCTCATCCGCAGCATGCAGAATACCATCCCGGCGATCATCGTGATCAAAATCGCCCAGTGGATCTTCGTCATCGGCTTCATGATCCGATACAGGATCATAAAACCAACCAGAGACACCAGCAGCGTACAGGCCGTCGACATGCAGTCACTGTCCACCTTGAATTCCTGGCAGAATATTACTAGGCTCAGAACGATGATGAAGTCCGTCAGCCCGGCCGGCAGCGCCCGCAGCAGCACGTTGGTCAGGAAATGCCCTCGGATCGGCTCCTTATTAGGCTCCTGAGACAGGATGAAGGCCGGCACGCCGATCGTGAAGAGACTCAGCAAAGAAATCTGTGAGGCCTCCAGCGGATAATCCATAACCAGGATTACCGAGAACACCGACAACAGCAGCGAGAAAATATTTTTCACCAGGAACAGGCTGGCGGTTCTCTGAATGTTATTGACCACCCGCCGCCCCTCCAGGACCACCGAAGGCATCCGCGAGAAATCAGAATCCAGAAGAACCAGCTGCGCCACCTGTGACGCCGCTTCGCTACCCGAAGCCATGGCGACACTGCAGTCCGCGTCCTTCAGAGCCAGTACGTCGTTGACGCCGTCGCCGGTCATGGCCACCGTCTCCCCCTCTGCCTTCAGCGCCCGGACGAAACGGCGCTTCTGATCCGGCGTCACCCGGCCGAACACCGTATAGCGTTTCATCGCCTCGGCGATCTGTTCGTCCGTCTGCAGGGTGGCGGCGTCCACATAGTCCTCCGCTCCGACGATGCCCGCCTCCCGGGCAATGGCCGACACACTGACCGGATTGTCCCCGGAGATCACCTTGATCTCCACATCCCGTTCCGCAAAATAGGCAAAGGTTTCCTTCGCTCCGGCACGGACGCGATTGGCCAGGAGCACCGTGCCCAGCAGATGCACCGGCTTCTGCAGCTGCGCGCCGGTCACCTCTCCGTCGTACCGCCCGAAGGCCAGCACCCGGTAGCCCGCCTCGCCATGTGCTTCCATGGCATCCTGATACAGTTCATAATCATCCCCGAGGATGAATTCCGGAGCGCCCAGTACATAGGAAACACCGTCGATCACCGCGGCGCTGTATTTCACCCGGGAAGAAAACGGCACGATGCGCGACGGCTTCCGCCCCGTTCCTTCCGTGAAATACTCCTTCATGGCCTTCATGGTACTGTTATCCGCCGTCATCCCCTGCACGAAATCGCACAGGAGAGCGCGGATCTCCTCGCCGGAAGAGGATGCCTCTCCGGGAGCAGACATTTGCTCCTGCCCGGATTCCGGCATGTTTCCGGGCAGGGTTGAAGCCCCCCTCTCTTCTGGAAGTGCTATGCTTCCGCCAGGTGCCGCCATAGCCGCTGTTCCTGCAGGCGCTCCCTCCCCCTGGGATTGCTCCTGCCTCCTTCGGGCGGAGGAAACAAAGATCTCCCGCGGACTGTCCTCGTCGTCCAGATCCTCGATGATGATCTCCCCCGTGCGCGGCGCAGCGGCATATTTCTCCGGCTCCCGCGCCATGTCCTCGAACTGAGCCCGACCGCTCTGAAGCACCTCCTCGATACGGGCTGGAGAGGCATTCACCGTGTCGCCGCCGGGATTCCGGCCGGGAAGAAAAGATTTGACCTCCATCCGGTTTTCCGTGATCGTCCCGGTCTTGTCCACACAGAGCACCGTCACCCGGGCCAGCGTCTCGATGCTCTTCATGTCATGAAGCAGCACCTGCTGCTGCCCCAGACGCATGGCACTGACTGCCAGAGCCATGCTGGCCATGAGGTAAAGTCCTTCGGGGATCATGCCGATCACGGCCGCAACCATATTGGTCACGCTGTCCCGGAAGGTGCTTCCCACCACAAAAAACTGCTGATAGAACAGCAGAAGACCAATCGGGATGATGATGATTCCCACGATCTTGACCAGCCGATCCAGCGAGCGGATCATCTCTGACTGCTCTCCGCTCTTCTGACTGGTCGCCTGCAGCGTCAGGCGGGAGATATAGGAGTCAGCCCCCACCTGCGTCAGGCAGGCCCGGCAATCCCCCGATACCACAAAGCTCCCTGAGAGAAGTTCCTTTCCTTCTCCTTTGGTGATCTCGTCAGATTCCCCGGTGAGAAGCGATTCATTGACCTGCACGCTGCCCTCCAGAACCACGGCATCCGCCGGGATCTGGGCGCCGGCCGACAGCACGATCACATCGTCGATCACCAGGTCCTCCACAGGGATCTCCTGCATCTCTCCCTCCCGGATCACCCGGGCCTGGGCCGCATTGAGAATATTCAGTTCGTCCAGGACCTTCTTGGAGCGAATCTCCTGAATGATTCCGATCACCGTATTGCAGATGACCACGACCAGGAAAGTCATATCGCGAAACGATCCGACAATAAGAAGCAGCACCGCCAGAACGGCAAAGATCATATTAAAATAAGTAAAAACATTCTTTTTAATAATCTCTTTGATCGTCCGGGTATCCGGATCCACCGGCTCATTGTCCCAGCCGGCCGCCAGG
>JAJQCL010000091.1:13447-25467 GCA_021202715.1 Lachnospiraceae bacterium | reverse complement strand
CTTCTGCTTACTCTATTCTCCCCAGCATAGCTGGGGGTTTAGGTCATTCAATCACACTCGCACGTTACATTGTATTTGATTTACGGGAAATAATCAAGTACCGCCCGTGGATTTTTTTTGTTTTTTATTCTTTTTCGTCGAAAAGCGCCGCACACACCGCCGCATGCCTGTCCGTACCGGCTTTATTTGAAAACATAGGCCGGATTTTCCGCGTTGGCCTCGTAGGTATCCAGATACAGCGTGCCGGACCGTCCGTTCAGCTCCGGCAGGATGCTGGTCATCTCCAGCAGCTTCTCTTCCATATCCTCATAGCTTCCCAGATAAACGGAAATCTCCCCGAATACGCAGGTCACATTTCCCTCGTCATCGACCCGGATGACATCCAGCAGGGAAACCAGCGTTCTTTCTTCCTCTTCCCAGACGATCTCCGCGCTCTGCAGGTACTGCGTGACATTGAGGACTTCCTGGAAGATACTCTCATCCTCCACGGGAAGCCTGTCCCCCAGAACGATATAATCTGTGGCAAGTCCTGACACCTCCGGCACGTCCTCCATCTTCTCGGAGGAGCTCTCCACCACATACCCATCCTGATCAAAATACAGATAACTCCCCATCTTGTTGACACAGTCAATGATGTCCTTCTCGTAGACAATGATCTTCACCGAACGGATCCCGGTCATGATTACCGTGTATTTTTCTACAAAAGGGATCTCCCGACTCTTCCCCGCCCGTTCCCGCAGCAGGAACACCAGCGGATTCCGCGACCAGTCGTCGGGGAAGAGCAGAGCTTCCAGCTCCTCATCTGTATAGCGGTCATTTCCCTCGATCGTCACCGAATGGATCCGCAGGCTCGCCGCGAGAGCGACAAAGAGAATCAGCAGCACTGCTGCGATCTGCAGGGTTCGGATCATCCGCCGTCTTCTTATCTGTCTGAGTTCCTCCATCTGGCTTCCTCCCGTTTCCCGCGCCTCTGTCCGCTTTCGCCGGAGCAGCGGATCACTGCCCCCAGCGCGGCCAGGTTTCTCTCCGGTTCCTCGTACCCGCGTTCCATGTATTTTCTTCCGGTGATATGGCTGTCTCCGCGGGCGGCCAGCGCAGCCACCAGCAATCCCGCACCGCCGCGCAGATCATGCGCCGCCACCGGGCAGCCTGCCAGAGACTCAACGCCATGAATCACAGCCAGGCGATCATGTACCTCGATGTCCGCTCCCATCCGGTTCAGCTCTCCAGCCAGCCCCAGCCGATTCTCAAAAAGATTCTCCCACAGGCGGCTCTCCCCGGACGCCAGCGCCAGCAGCGGCAGGATCAGCGGCTGCATATCCGTCGGGAAGCCCGGATAGGGTTCTGTCTCCAGTCTGGAAACGGGCCGGAGCGCCCCTTCACGAATCAGGCGCACCCAGTCCTCGCCCTCATCCACCAGGCACCCCAGGCGGCGGAACACGGCGAGACTGCTTCTCAGCTGTGCCGGGAAAATCCCCCGCACCGTGACATCTCCGGAGGTCGCCGCAGCCGCGGCCAGATACGTCCCTGCCGCGATCCGGTCCCCGGGGATCTCAAAATGACAGCCGTGCAGCGGCGCCGGGGTCACACGGATCTCTCCGGTTCCCTGTCCCCGGATCTTCGCGCCGCAGGCGCATAAGAAATCGCAGAGGATCTGTACCTCCGGTTCCCGGGCCGCTCCCCGAAGGAGCGTCTCCCCGGCCGCAGAGACGGCCGCCAGCAGAGCCTGTTCGGTCGCACCCACGCTGGGGGAAGGAAGCGTGACCGTACCGCCGGTAAATTGTTCCACCCGCCCACAGAGACGGTCTCCTTCGGAAAAGATCTCCGCCCCCAGCTGCCGCAGGACGGACAGATGAAGCCCCACCGGGCGGCTGCCGATGGCACAGCCTCCGGGAAAGGCGGTCCGCACCTCCTGCCTGCGCCCCAGCAGACTGCCCAGGAACAAAACAGAGGAGCGCATCCGCGCTCCCAGTTCCTGCGGTACCTCGGCGCTGCACAGGGAATCCGCGCACAGAGTCAGGCGCCCATCCGCAAAGGAGACAGAGACACCCAGAGCAGACAGGATTTCCAGGCTCACAGCCACATCCCCGATGACCGGCACCCGGGTCAGGACCGTCTCCCCCTCCGGCAGCACCGCAGCCGCCAGGATCGGCAGCACTGCGTTTTTCGAGCCCTGGACATACAGTTCTCCCCGCAGGCGGTGTCCCCCCTCCACGAATATTTCCGGCATGCACTGTCTCCCCGCCCACATATACACTATTATATGTCGCCCGGTCGCTTATGTGCACAGAAAAAATCTCCTTCTGTACGGTCACAGCTACTCAAAGCGGATCCGCCGCGATACCCCCAGGACCATTCCCATCTCTACCATAAGAAACAGCAGCGACGTGCCGCCGTAGCTGATAAAGGGGAGCGAGACACCTGTATTTGGCATAAAATTGGTGACCACGGCGATGTTCATGAACACCTGCAGGGCGATCTGCGCCATCACGCCCACCACCAGCATGGAGCCCAACAGATCCGGTGCGTTGTTGGCAATCACCATAAAACGATACAGCATGAAGAGGAAGAGCAGAATCACGCAGATGGCGCCAAACAGCCCCAGCTCCTCACAGATGATCGAAAAGATCATATCATTCTGCGCTTCAGGAACAAATCCCAGCTTCTGCACGCTGTTTCCCAGCCCCTTGCCGAAAAAGCCGCCGGAACCGATGGCGTAGAGACCCTGCAGCACCTGATAGCCGCCGCTCGTGGGATACTCCTCCGGATTCTGCCACACCAGAATCCGGCTGCCCTGATATTCCTCGAGGATATTCCAGTCGACCAGCTTATCCGCCATCAAAACAGCCGCCACCCCCAGGGCGATCACGACAATCGCCGCGATCAGAAAGCGTTTTTTCTCCCTGCTGGCCACGAAATACATCGCCACGACGATTCCGCAGACAATGATGCCGGAGCTCAGGTTGTTCATGAGAACCAGACCGCCCAGCGGAAGCGTCACGGCGCAGAAAATGACGATCGACTGCCAGCGGTCCAGATAACGCACCAGCCGGACGATCAGCACAGCGGTCACAACGATCAGCGCGATCTTCACGAACTCCGTGGGCTGAAACAGGGTCGTACTGCCATACCCCAGCCAGCGTTTTTTCCCGTTTCGCTCGATGCCGAAGGGCGTGAAGTTGACCAGAATCATCAGGATCAGAGCCAGGGCCCAGGCCAGCGGCGCCAGCTTCACATACCAGTGATAGTCGAACCGGGAAACGACATACATGGCGACAAAACCGCCCAGCAGGATCGTCGCCTGCTTCTTCACATAATACGCGCCGTCCCCAAGATTCAGCTGTGCCGTGTAATAGCTGGCGCTGTAGATCATCACCAGCCCGAAGCAGGACAGGAAGATGATGAGGAAGAGCAGCGTATAGTCAAAGAAATACGTCCCTCTCTTCTTTCGGATTCTTGTTCTCGCCATCCCGTTACTCCCCTCCCGCCGCTGCACTGTCGGCGTCGCTGTCCCTCCGCAGGCAGCCGCCCGCGAACTGACAGACTGTTCTTTTACAGTTCATGAACCAGTTCCTTGAAGATCCGTCCCCTCACCTCATAGTTGGGGAACATCCCCCAGCTGGCACAGGCCGGTGAGAGAAGCACCGCCTCGCCGGGCTCCGCGGTCCGGGCTGCCAGGGTCACAGCCTCTTCCAGCGAATCGACCACCGCGATCTGTTCCACACCCAGACGCTTTGCCGTTTCAGCGATACGTGCCGCCGTCGCGCCCATGAGGATCAGAAGTTTTACCTTCCCGTCGAAAGCCTGAATCCACTCGTCGAACTCGCCGCCCTTGTCGTACCCGCCGCCGAGGAGCACCGTGGGACGCTCCATGGCACGGATAGCCTGGATCGCCGCATCCGGATTGGTTCCCTTGGAATCATTGTAATAAGCGACGCCGTTTTTCTCTTCCACGAACTCGATCCGGTGTTCCACCGCCTGAAAGCGCCGCAGCGTCTCCCGGACAGACGAGAGCGGCACACCCAGACTCACCGCCATGAGGACCGCCGCCATAACATTCTCATAATTATGGCGGCCCAGCAGATTCAGCTCATGCACACCGCAGATCCTCTCCTGCTTTCCATCCAGGCACAGCCAGAGCTCCTCCCCGGCGAGCCAGGCGCCCTCCGGCAGCTCCCGGGCACTGCTGAAGAACAACACCCGCGCCGGGCAGGCGGGCGCGAACTCCCGCAGACGCGCATCCTCATAATTCAGGACGCAGACATCCTCTTTCGTCTGGTTCTTCGTGACGCTCTCCTTCGCCTGCGCATAGATCTCCATGGTCTTATGCCGGTTCAGATGATCCGGCGTAATATTCAACACCGCGCTGACCTGCGGATGGAAAGAGACGATGGTCTCCAGCTGAAAACTGCTGACTTCCGCCACTGTCACGGAATCTTCCCGCGTCTTTGCCGCCTCGCGGGTATAGGCATTGCCGATATTTCCAACCACGAAGACCGAAGGATAGTAATCGCGGCAAATCTCCCCCAGCAGCGCGGTCGTGGTGGTCTTTCCGTTTGTGCCGGTGATCGCCGCCAGCCGTCCCCGTGCCACGGAATAAGCCAGCTCAATCTCGCTCCATACAGGAAGTCCGGCTGCGCGCACGGCCTCCATGACCGGAGAATCCTGCGGGATTCCCGGGCTGACGACGCAGAGCTCCGCCTCGGCCAGCACGGTTTCTGTCAGTTCTCCCAGAACCACTTCCAGATCTGCCTCCGGGGCAAATTCCTTCCGCAGCGCCTCTGCATCCTTGCCGCTGTCTCCGTCATACAGTATCACCGGACGGCCCTGAGCCAGCAGCAGCCCGCAGGCATTCTTGCCGCTGATCCCGGCGCCCGCCACCAGTATCTTCTTCATTTGCTCCTCCTTATTCTCCGGCACACAGCCCTCGCGGATCCCCGCAGGGATTCCTCTCTTCCGCACCTCAGACACCCAGATAGGCAACCAGACAGAGCAGCGCCGTCACGATCGAGAAAATCGCCACAATCCGCGTCTCCGACCAGCCGCCCAGCTCAAAGTGATGATGAATGGGCGCCATGCGGAACAGACGCTTTCCGCCGGTCTTTCTGAAATACGCCACCTGCAGGATCACGGAGACCACTTCCACCAGGTAGATGAAGCCCACCAGAAGAATGATCAGCGGATTCTGCAGCATCAGGGCCGAGGAGGCCACGAAGCCTCCCAGCGCCAGAGAGCCGGTATCTCCCATAAAGACCTGCGCCGGATAGACATTAAACAGCAGAAATCCCGCCAGAGCTCCCGCCACCGCGCCGGTCACCGTCTCGATGCCGCCGCTCTCACTCAGGGAGAGGAAGGTAAAGAAGATCGCCACCATCACCGTCACGCTGGAGCACAGGCCGTCGAGGCCATCGGTAAAGTTCACGCCATTGTCTGTCCCCAGCACCACGAGAAAGACCATGGGAATGTAGAGCCAGCCCATTTCCCAGTCGACGCCCAGAAACGGGATATGAATCACCGTCCCCATCCCCGAGAATTTCATCAGATAGACGCAGAAGATCGCTGTCAGCACGATCTGCAGCGCCATTTTCTGCTTCGGATTCAACCCTTCCGAACGCTTCATGACGATCTTCAGATAATCATCCAGAAATCCGATGACGCCGAATCCCACCGTCATGAACAGAACCGGAACGATCCGCGGATGGCTGGGAATGAAAAACAGACTGGTGACCACCACACTGATCAGGAAAGCCAGCCCACCCATCGTGGGCGTGCCCTGTTTCTTCAGATGTGCCTGCGGCCCGTCGTCCCGCACCTGCTGTCCGAATTTGAGTTTCTTCAAAAACGGAATCAGCACCGGGCAGACAGCCGCACTGATCGCGAAGGCGAGCAATACTGATATTATCACCTGTGTAGTCATAACTACCTCCCTGCTGGTATTCTCTCTTGTACCTCAGCTTCTACTCTTCTGTACTCTGCGTCTCCTCCACCGGTTCGGCTTCGATGCCCAGATAGGGGAGAATATTTTCAAATATCTCGGCGATGACCGGGGCCGCAATGGTTCCGCCATAGTAGACCCCCTCCGGTTCATCAATCGTAATCAGGGCAATGACCTGCGGATCATCGGCCGGTGCAAACCCGAGAAAGGACGAGATATAAAGGTCTGCACTCCGGGGCAGCTTCTCCGAAGTCGCCGTCTTGCCGCCGATCGAATAGCCCTCCAGATACGCATTCCTCCCGGTCCCCTCGGAGACGACCTGCTCCAGAATATAGCGAAGCGTCTCACTGGTTTCCTCCGAGATTATAGTCTTTCCGGCGTCATATGTAAAGGTTTCTGTGACATCTCCTTCAGAATTCTGCACGGCAATCGCCAGATGAGGCGTCACACGGGTCCCTCCATTGATCAGGGATGCTGCGGTCGTGATCAGCTGGATCGGTGTGATCTGAAACGACTGGCCGAAGGATACAGTCGCCAGCTCCACCTCTCCCATGTCTTCCTTCTCATGCATGATCGTTCCGGCCTCCCCGGGCAAATCAATCCCGGTCTTTTCCAGAAGACCGAGCGTCTCAAAATACGAATAAAAGACATCCACGCCCAGTCGCAGCCCGAGGTCGATGAAAACCGGATTGCAGGAATTCATCGCCGCCTGCAGGAATGTTTCCGCGCCGTGTCCCTGTGTCTTGTGACAGTGGATCGTGCGCCCGCCCACGGTCCGATATCCCGGACAGTAGAAGCTCTCCTCCAGCGTCACCAGGTTCTCTTCCAGCGCCGCTGCCATGGTGATGATCTTAAAGGTTGATCCCGGCTCGTACGTATCGTTGATGCTGGCGTTGCGCCACATGCGGTTGAGATTGTCCTCCTCGCTGCTCTCCTCCTCCACATAGGCGGCCAGCAGCGTGTAGGGATCATTCAGATCGTACTCCGGCACGCCCACCATGGCATAGAGCTCGCCGTTCTGCGGATTCATAATGATGATCGAGACCTGCTTCGCCTGTTTCTCCTCCAGCACCTTTTCCGCCGCCTGCTCCGCATACTCCTGGATGGTCCGGTCCAGACTGATTACCAGATCGCTGCCGGCGACCGGCTCGACACGCTCCTCCGCGGCTCCATCCAGCTCGATGCCGCGGGCATCGGTCTGCGTCAGGATCTGTCCGTCTGTTCCAGTCAGTATTTCTTCATAGACAACCTCCAGGCCGACGATCCCCTGATTGTCGCTGCCGGTAAAACCGAGCACATGAGAAGCCAGTGTCGAGTAAGGATAATATCTCCGGTAATCCTCATCCACCTTCACACCGGCCAGACCACAGGAACGGATCTCGTCGCCGATCTCCTTCTCCACGTTGGTCTCGATCACTTCCCGGGAGGACACCTTCTCCACCGCCGTCCGCACCTCCTCTTCGGGAAGCTCCAGCTTCTCACAGAGGACCCGGATCACCTCCTCCGCGTCCTCGATCTGGCTATGAATGACGGAAACGGTACACACGGTCAGATTGTCCGCCAGCACGACTCCGTTTCGGTCCAGAATGCGGCCCCGGGCCGCCTTGATATCCCGCTCCCTCTCGTGAAGCTCATCGGCTTTTTCACTGTAATAGTCCGAACGAAACAGCATCAGATGAACCAGCTGAACAATCAGGCACAGCACCAGCAGAATCACCAGGCCGAAAGCGAACCCCAGCCGATGCCTCTGCCATACACGTACTTTATTCATGCAAAAACTCCCCGCCCCATTGTTTATAGGTATGAGAGAGTTTTTTCCGTTATGACAGGGGGCCAAAAACCTTTGACCCCCGCTTTCTTTTATGATATCGGGACGCCTCCCGACTGAACCGCAAATGGTTCCGGGCCGACCTTACGGCCCTGATATCATTCGTCCCCTTCCTCCGTACTCTCCGACTCAGATTCGGATGCGGATTCGGACTCTGCACCGGGCGGCCCCGGGTCGCCCTCCTCCATATAGCCGCCCTCGGGAACCTCGTCCTCATAAGGACCCTCATCCGCTTCCCCGCTGTCCTCCGATTCATCGGATTCCGCGGATTCACTGCTCTCATTCGTCTCCGCCGCGGCCGTCACGGTCTCCCCGTTCTCATCCGTCTCCGTCACCGTCGTTCCGTCTGCGTCCGTCTCCTCCTCCGAAGCGGCCTCGTCCTTCACATCCGGCGTGATATTCATATAGTCAAGGATCGCGGACATGATCTTCTGTTCCAGCCGGACGGCCTCCTTGACTGAAACCACATAATCCTCATCGTCACTCTGCGGATTGTCGATGACCACGTAGACCAGAACCTGCGGATCCTCCACCGTGGTGAAACCGATAAAGGACATCACGTACTCACCGTTGCCCCGGGGATATTTCTCCGCCGTACCGGTCTTTCCGCCGACCGTATACCCGTCGATCTGCGCCAGTGTTGCCGTTCCGTTCTCGTCCTCCACAGCCAGCTGCAGACCCGCTTTCAGGATCTCCACGGTGGATGTGCTGACCGTCTGGCGAACGACCGTGCTGCCGATCTCCTCCACCACCTCGCCGTCTGCACTGAGAATCTCCTTGACGATGTGGGGCTGATAGTAGGTGCCGCCATTCAGGATCGAGCAGTAGGCCGCTGCCATCTGCACCATGGTCGCCGTAAAATTCTGACCAAACGCGTTGGTCGCCAGGTCGACCGTTCCCATCTCATCCTCCGCATAGAGAAGCCCTGACGCCTCCCCAGGCAGATCGATGCCAGTCGTGCTACCCAGACCGAACAGGGTCTGGTAGGCGCTGAATATATGCTTCCCCATCTTGCTGGCCAGCTGCATCATCGCATCATTGCAGGAATATCCCAGAGCCTGTTCCAGCGTGATCGTGCCGTGCGTATGAGAACATTCAATATAATAATCTGCAACCTGCTGTCCGCCGTCGCACACGAAGGTGTCCCCGGAATCCGCCAGCCCCTCCTCGAGCGCCGCCGCGATCGTAAAAGTCTTGGCGGTGGAACCGGGCTCATAGGTGTCCGAAATCGTAAAATTCCTCCACAACTGATTCAGAGCATCGGACATCTCATCCTCGTCCAGTTCCGCAATCTCTTCCTCCGTGTAGGTGTAAGAGAGATCTGTCGGATTGTTCAGATCATACACGGAATCTGTGGCCATCGCCAGAATCTCCGCCGTATCCGGATCCATGACCAGAACGCCGACATTCTCCGCGCTCATATCCTCCAGATAATCGGCGATCGCCTCCTCCACCACGGACTGGATCGTGTAATCCAGCGTCGTGACGACCGTATTCCCGTCCACAGCCTCCTGCGTCGTGCGCTCCACGATGCCATCGCTGTTCATATAGCCGTACTCCCGGCCGTCGGTTCCGATCAGATACTCGTTATAATACTGCTCGACGCCCCAGTTTCCCTGGCTGCTATCCGAGCCGGAGAAGCCCAGCGCCGTGCAGGCCAGCGTATTATACGGATAGACCCGCTGGTATTCAGACTCGAACCAGACGCCCAGGATACTGGCCGTATTCTCCTTCTGGCTCTCGTACTCCTCCTCGTAGGTCTCAAAGGCCTCCTTCTGCTCCTCCGACAGATAACGCTCATAACGGACATAGGAGCTCTCCGCCTTTTCCTCCAGGATCGTCTCCAGCTCCGAGCGATCATAACCGAAGACCTCCACCAGCGCCGTCAGCGTGGCGTCAATGTCATCTTCCGAGCCCGTATTGATCACCGCCGGATCAAGGATCACATTGTAGACCTGCTCGCTGGCCGCCAGCACCGTCTGGTTGCGATCTGTGATCGTGCCCCGCTGGAAGGGAAGCACCGTGCTGCTGTAATTCTGCTGCGTCAGCACGGTCTTGCTGTATTCCTCGCCATTGGTCTGAATGATGCGAAAGATCACGATCACAAGAACAAATAAAGCTGCCGCCACCAGGACAAATGAGAACGCCAGCTTTTGTTTCATGTATTTTTTAAATCTCTTCGGGGGTCTCTTCGAACCCTGTTCAGTCGTCGGTTGGGATGTCTTCATACTGACGCACGTACTCGCTTTCTTCCTTGTCATAGAGGATAATCTGGTCATCGGACGGATACACCATGCCGAGTTCACTGGTCGCGACCTCATAGATGTAATCCAGATCCGTATAAATCTCAATCGAATCCTCTGTGGCGTCATTCTGTGTCTTCAAAGCCTCAATGGATGAGGTCAGAGACGTGACAGAGTGCTTACTGTAAACAATATCCGACTGAAGCTGCAGATATTGACAGCAGACCACCAGCATCGCCACAACGGCCACCGCCAGCATCAGCACATACGGAGCCGTCATATGAAGCGCCCTCTCCCGGTTGCGCCGAACCTGACGGCTGACTTCCCTCTGCCTCCGCTCCGGTCTTTCCCGAACGACTTCCTCCTGTCGAACGGTCGTCCCCTCTACATACAGGCGCGTCCGCCGCTCCGCCTCCGTCCGGTATTCTCCTCTTCCTCTCGTTCCCGCCATACTATGCCTCGCTTTCACAGGCCCGCTCAAAAACACGCAGCTTGGCGCTCTTCGCCCGGCTGTTGGCCGTTCTCTCTTCCTCTGTGGGAAGAATCGGTTTCCTGGTTACTACATGGCCCCTGCTTTTTCTCCCGCACACACAGACAGGAAAATTCTTCGGGCAGACGCAGGGGTTCTCCGCCGTCCGAAATCTGTTCTTAATGATCCGATCCTCCAGGCTGGGGAAGGTGATGACACAGAGCCGTCCTCCCGGATTCAGACAATCGATCAGGGTATCCGTCACATCCTCCAGAACTGTCAGCTCCTGGTTCAGCTCAATGCGCAGAGCCTGAAATGTCCTCTTGGCCGGGTGTCCCCCGGTCCGCTGCATCTTCTTAGGGATAGATGCCTGAATAATCTGCACCAGCTCCCCGGTCGTCTCCACGGGCTTCTCTGTCCGCGCCGTCACGATATGCCGCGCAATATTCCGCGCATATCGCTCTTCCCCGTAATCGCGCAGGATGCGCGTCAGTTCCTCCTCGCTGCAGCCGTTCACGAGATCCGCCGCCGTCCGCGACTCCTCCCGATCCATCCGCATATCCAGAGGCGCGTCCGCCATATAGGAAAATCCGCGTTCCGCTGTGTCCAGCTGGTAGGAGGAAACGCCCAGATCCAACAGGATCCCGTCAACACGTTCGATCCCCAGCTCATCCAGCACCCGACGAATCTCCCCGTAATTGGCCCGGACGACGGTAACCTGATCACCGAAAGGAGCCAGCCTGGCTTCCGCTGCCTCAATGGCTGCCTCATCCCGGTCGATCCCGATCAGCCGTCCTCCTTCTGTCAGACGCTTCACGATCTCCGCCGAGTGGCCGCCGCCGCCCAGTGTTCCATCTACATAAATTCCATCAGGCCGGATACACAGCTGCTCCAGTACCGGCGTCAGCAGCACCGGCACATGCCTGAACTCTGCCATCAGATCCCCAGTCCTTCCATATTCTCCGCGATGACGTCCATATCCTCATAGGTAGAGTTCTCTTCCCAGCGTTCCCGGTCCCAGATCTCGATCCTCTCACCGACTCCGGCCAGGACGACGTCCTTCTCCAGTCCGGCTGCCGCCCGCAGCTTGGCAGGCAGCAGGATCCGTCCCTGCTTGTCCACCTCACACTGGATCGCTCCGGCCAGAAAATACCGGCTGAACTTACGGGCGGAAGCATTCGTCAGAGGAAGCTGCTTCAGCTTCTCCTCGAAGAGTTTCCATTCTTCATTGGCATAGACAAACAGGCATCCGTCCAGACCCTGGGTCACCACAAAGGTCTCCCCCAGCTGTTCCCGGAAACGTGCCGGCATGATCAGACGCCCCTTGGCATCGATGCTGTGATTGTACTCGCCCATGAACATGAAAACTCACCTCCCTGTCCCGTATTCTGTCAGAGTGATCGGTCCGGGAGGTCTGAAATTCCCCACTTCGTGGCACTTTCCCCCACAAATCACCCTATGGGACTATTCTAAGGCATGTTTTCACAAATATCAACCCCCTTTTTTCGCATTTCCATGATTTTCCCGTGAAAGTCCCGGCCGGCG
>JAJQCL010000091.1:0-13437 GCA_021202715.1 Lachnospiraceae bacterium | reverse complement strand
ATATGTGTGGATTTCAAATGCCGTCGGCAGCTGCGGGAGCGCGTAAGCGCGGAGCAGCTGACTTTCACGCTTGACGCTTCCGCTGTGTTTTTTTATAATGACAGTGCCGGAGGCAAAAGCATTGTTTCCCGGTATCATCAGAGTTGGGGAAGGAAAGAAGAAGTATGAACAAAGAGATGCGAAAAGATGCGGATGAGATCATATCATCAAGTATTCAGGCTGTCCTGCCCGATGCGGCGGTCGCCCGGGCGCTGAAAGGCTTCCGGCCCGGCTCCGGCCGCGTCGTTCTCGTATCGGTAGGGAAAGCCGGATGGCAGATGGCCGCGGCGGCACTGCATGTGCTGAAGAAGGTCGATGGGGGAATTGTCATTACGAAATATGATCACGTCAGAGAACCGCTCCCGGGCATCTCCTGCTTTGAAGCCGGTCATCCGGTTCCGGATGAGAACAGCTTCGCCGCGACCGCCCACGCGCTGGATCTCGTCTCGGGCCTGACCGAAGAAGATACCGTCCTCTTCCTGCTCTCTGGCGGCGGCAGCGCACTCTTCGAGAGCCCTCTGATCCCGGGCGAAGAGCTGCAGTCCGTCACAGAACAGCTTCTGGCCTGCGGCGCGGACATCGTCGAGATCAACACCATCCGCAAACGCCTCTCCGGTGTCAAGGGAGGCCGCTTCGCGCAGGCCTGCGCTCCCGCGAAGGTCTTCTCCATCGTGCTCAGCGACATCCTCGGCGACCCGCTCGACATGATCGCCAGCGGCCCGGCCTGTCCCGACACGTCCACCTGCGGGCAGGCACTGGCCATCGCAGAGAAATACCAGCTGATGCTCTCGACGCAGGCACGCCGTCTGCTGACGCAGGAAACACCCAAAAAGCTTGATAACGTGACGACGCAGATCACCGGCAGTGTGCGCGAGCTCTGCCGTGCCGCCGCGGACCGCTGTCTTGAGCTGGGCTATGAACCCGTTCTTCTGACCGACCAGCTCTGCTGTGAGGCCCGGGAAGCCGGAAGTCTGCTTGCCAGCATCCTCCGCACCCATGCAGACGACGGGCGCTCTCTGGCCTTTATCGCCGGCGGCGAGACCGTCGTACACCTCACCGGACACGGTCTTGGCGGAAGGAATCAGGAGCTGGCGCTGGCCGCCGCGCCCGGTCTCGCCGGACTGCAGAATGCCGCCGTCTTCAGCGTCGGTTCCGACGGGACCGACGGCCCCACCGACGCCGCCGGAGGGTATGTCGATGAGACCACGATGGAAGAGCTCACCGGGCAGGGTCTCCAGGTGCATGAAGTCCTGGAGGACAACGATGCCTACCATGCCCTGAAAGCCGTCAGCGGCCTGATCGTCACCGGCCCGACCGGGACGAATGTCAACGATGTGGCGGTGGGACTGGTAAGAGGATAAAGCGAAGGCCAGGCGGCAATAAATGCCGTCTGGCCTTCGCTTTATCCTCAATTCTCGCTTTCAACCAATCAATTCGATGATCTCGCATTTTAATGCTTTTGCCAGCCGCACAACCGTATCAAACTGTGCTTTATTCAGGTCTTTACTTTTTCGCTCATAGGCCCGGATCGTATTCAGGGGCACACCGGATTCATGTGCCAGCGCTTCCTGTGTCAATCCACAATGCCTCCGGAGCGTTTTCAGTCTGCTCTCATGATCTGTAAAATGAGCATCCATCACTTCATAGCATTTCTGAATATCCGCCTCATGCAAGGTTCCGTAAAGGCCAATAAGTTCATCGTAGGGTACAGTCGCAAGGATACCTTTAAAGGTTTTTCCGGAATACCACTGATAGTGTGTCAGCATCCAGCCAACCCAGTATTCAGGGCTTCGGTCATAGCTTTCCACAGAATCTGCGTCGCGGCTTTCCCCTGTTGTTTTTTCCATAACCTCCAGGAAAAGCTCCAGGCCGCTTTTCCCTGCCAGGTACTTTGGATTACCATTTTCGATCTGTCTGGCAAGACCCGACTGCACGAATCGTTCTAAAAACTCTGCGCCGTTAAGGCCAAACTCCAGAACGGCGTCATGAAGCATCTGGCCGACAGCGCGGGAAGTCTTACTCAGATATAATGGACTGTAAGCGTGGGTCGTCATCCTTCATATCCTCCCTCATAATATCGAGCACGAAAATGTCATCCATAAGCTGCTGCAGATTCTTCTTCCGGTTGGCGTAAGAAGCTCTTGCATGTTGATCTCGTCTGGCTCTTTTGTAATAGTATTCACGGTAGTCAGCCACCTCGTATCCAATGAATTCAATTTGCCCGAATGACCGTTCTGAAAGAAGTACGACCTGCTCGCCGAGTGTTCCCAGCTTCATGGCAAGATTCAAATCTCTCAGAGAGATCGTGTTATTTACAAAATCTTCCGCGAAGGAAAAATAGGAATCGTCCGCACGATAACCGACCATCACGTCCACGTTCGCCGTATCCGGCTTGAAACGCGAGAGGATAAACTCTCGTGCATTTTTACCAACCGGGGAAGAGATGTCAAACTTCCTGTTCTCAAGCAAAATAGCCAGCCAGTTCAGGATATTGAATTCCCCTCGTGTCAGGTGCATCACATTCATTCCCTCGAGACGCAGCCAGTACTGATTCGCATAGCCATCATTTCTGACCGAACAGGCCCACTCCCTGGCAAGTTCACTGTTCTCGGTACAATAGAAGCCGGGCCCATAGTCATTGTATTTCTTACCCACTCCAAACTCCGGCACCTCAACAATCTGTTGTGAGCCATGATAAACGATCATCTCCTTCTCCATATGCGCCTCCGAAGTGATACTGTGGTATTAGTTTGCACTCATTATAATACTACAGTATCACTTTGTCAATGGATGATCCGTCAACAAAGGCATCCGAACATATCGTCAAGATATGAACAGATGCCTGTCTTAGAGCATTCTGAGGATCCTTTTTTGTGCAACTAAACTTTAAAGCATAGTCATGAAACGCGAAATTTGTTCTGCATCTTTAATCCCAAGCCATTCCATTGCCTTCTCAGCGGAGCAATGAGCATTCTCCATTAAACTTTTGATGTCGTGTATTGCCCGATTACTTTCTCCAATATCGATACCCTTTTCAACTCCTTCTTCGTAGACTTCCTTTGTTGGATAATTTAATCTTTGCCCACCCATCATCTCACCTAACCTTTCGTGTACATTGTGGTATTTAGACGATAAGTTACGATTCACTTTTTCAGTCATATCTAACAGCATAGAAACTTCCTGTGCTGACAATCTCTTCTCTTCGTAGCTTTGATGTAACATAGCAAAAAGAAGATGGAAGCGCTGCAACATATTTGCAAGCTTATCTGTGTTTATTTCGCATTGTGCCATTTCCTTCTCGTATAAGAACAACTGAAAAGGAACTAAAATATACAGATCTTTCTCAAAAATTGTTTGCTGCGAAATTTCCTGCAGTTTAATATTCGGTGAATAATAGACAAGTTCTTCTCCCTCGTGCTTGCACTGATCAGGCGGGCGAATAATCGTTTTTGTCTCACCCGGAATGTTCTTGTTGCTTCGCAAATACAGTACAGCGGAATTTGGCAATTGTACTGTGTAGACGGCGTTTCGAGAACCTTTTTCTGCTGTCCCTATTCCAATCGCAAGATCATACCGAAACATCCGTATTTGCATGTCTCCGTCTGGTACAGATTGACACTCAAGGTGGTATCTGGAACCTCCAATTGTAAAATGAGAATCAGCAATAATTTTTTCTTGCGTACCATGAATTCCTGTCTGATAGAATTCGTGCTGAAAA
Organism: Lachnospiraceae bacterium; assembly: GCA_021202715.1. Taxonomy (GTDB): domain Bacteria; phylum Bacillota; class Clostridia; order Lachnospirales; family Lachnospiraceae; genus UBA3305. The sequence continues at coordinate 9,680 of JAJQCL010000091.1, read as the reverse complement.
AGTCGAATCGGTTCTGTCTTATCATACGTGGTTCCAAAAACAAAGTTGATTAGCGGAATGACAAATCTGGGACAATCATCGAGCAATGTTCGAAAGACATCATCGTATGGTGTATTCTCAACAACCGGGATCTCATCTTTAATTGTAAAAAACTCTATTTGTTCTGCCATCGTCTGTGAAATCCTCTTGCATCTTCCACGAAAAGTCCTCGCCTATACTTGATGCTTTTGCCACCTTTAGTATACCATGATTTCTCACTATCCGCAATTTCATTTTCTGTCTTTTCTGTCGTATTTTGGGCTTTGGTTACCATTCACGGGGGAGGGTAGCTTCAAATGAGCATTTGTAAAGAATGACATTCGAGGATGTGATTATTATGGATGCAAAAAAGCGCAGTAGTATCCTGCGCTTTTTTGCATCCGAATGAGGGGGCAGGGATAATGCTTATACCTCTCCCGTCACCAGGGCAAATCTGGCCGCCACCCCCTCAATCAGATTCTCACCATTCATCAACATGGTCTCTGTGATGGATTGTCCGTCCAGATAATAGTTATGACCCTCCATGCTTCGGAAAGACATGACGGCTTTCGCTTTTCGTTTGACTTTTCGACCGGCTCTTTCAGCGGCATTGTTTGTTGGCGGCACAAGGATGTTATCCAGAAACAGAAGGTAATCCTGAGAGTTTTCTGCCATCCTTAAATACAGATTATATCCGTCACGGAAGTAATCACCTGGCGGAGTATCCATGTATTCTTCCTTTGCCACAGAAAGATTCCTGGCGAAACTCTCCTTTAAAACATCCGTTTTCGCTTTTTCCAGTTCACCACCGGCCCGAACCACTTCATTTCGATAGTGGATCGCTTCTTTTATCCACTCCAGCATCCTTTTATTCCATGTGAGATCCGGTTCATTTTCTATGCTTGACCGCAGGTATCTTTCCACGTGGGCAAGGCATTCCTGACGTTCCGAACCACAACCGAGGAAAACACTTTCGTGGTCGCTGACGAGAATGTTCTGAAAAAGTTCCACCGGAGAGTTTTTGATGCCCTCGTAACCTTTCTTTTCCCGCCCCTGATAAAGCACCAGACCGTCAGCCAGGCAGATGATGACTGTGCCGTTTTTGCCATTCACACGGTCAAAGGTAAAATCCGTATGCATGACTGGGGAAGCAAGCAGCTTCCGGAAAATTTCCTGCCTTTCGGCTTCGGTTTTTTGGGAAAATTCCCGCGAAAGATTGCAGATCATGCCGGTGGAAAGATCCAGCCTGCCGTTCGATATCTCTTTCATAAAATTCCGCGTGTTCTGGATGGAAACATTGCACTTGTTATTGAGACAAAATGCAATGGCCTTAATCCATTCATTATAATTTACGTCATCCTTGACTCCCGCCGGAAATTCGGCATGGACTTTCTTCCCTGTTGCGAGGCACAAAAATTCCGGCGTCTCATAATCTGTGGCTGTTACTTCGATTTTCAGTCCCTGTACCTGCCGGGTTACCGTCCTGCCGGTCGGCCGATATTTCGTAGTGTCCAGGTATTCTTCCGGCGGTGGGATAACCACTTTTTTCGTTGCCTCCTGACGTTTCCGGCCATGATGCGGGTGGCAGAGCTGTGCACCTGGCTTCTTCCCGGTTTTCTCGCGGCTGTTCGGAATCTTCCTGTGATTCGGAGCCATGGAGGACGGTGTACTGGAATTCGTGTAATCACGATTGACCTGCGCAGTAAGCTTCTGTATCATCTCCTCTGCTTCCGCCAGCCTGGTTTGTGTCTCGTATAATTCCAACCGCAGCTCACGCTGTTTATCCTTCGCCTCGTCACGCTCTCTTTCGGCCTTGAACAGGCGTTTTTCCATCTTATTCAGCTCCCGGTCCTTCACCACCAGTGCTTTCTCTTTTTCCGTAAGGACATCCTCACATGTCTGTATCCACTTTTCCCGAACGTTTACCGTCTCGGCATGAGCTTCCCCGAGTTCTTTTTTCAGCTGCTTAATAATCCGGTCTTTTGCGCTCAGATCTTTGCGATGTGTTTCTTTCAGCTGCCGATATTTCTCGCCGGATTCCAATGCGGCAACTTTTCGCCTCAGAACGGAAATGTCGAATAAAAAGTCGGCTTGACGGATGGTCCATTCGTGCATTTGAAAAACTCCTGTGTTGTCTTCATGAAAAGGGCTGTGGCGGAAAACAGGAAGCGTCTACTTCAGTGATGCAAGCATGCCGGATACTTTTTCCACGGCATCTTTATATTTCTGGAATAATTCTTTTGTCTCAAACAGCTGTCTTTCAAGACGGGCAATCATTTCATCTTTTTGTGCGGATTCTTCGGAAATCTTTTCGTAAAGTTTCTGATAGTCCAGATCTGATCCGGCTTCTGCTTTGGGCGATGGATTCTTTGAGGGTCGTCCTTTTCTGCCGGTAGGAATTATCTCACCGGTTTCTGGATCGATTTTTCCGACCAGCTTTCTCCGGGACCTGGACTGATGCTTTTCTTTATCGTAATAGCTTTCAGATTCATAAACATACGTAATTCCAACCCGCTTATCAAAACATTTAATGAGTGCCATAATAGGTACCTCCCTCTAAAACGTTATGATTTATTATAACACATAACTCCATTTCTGTCAATAGAAAAAGTTACGATTTTTTGAAAAACCGCAACTTTTTCTAAGGCCTATCAAAATTTCCCCACCCCGTGAATGGTAACGGGCTTTGTTTTTGCCCGTTACACCCGGAAAGACAACAAGGGAGAGCAAAAAGTTTGCTCTCCCTCGAAAATTTTTTAATTTTTTTATTCGGCACCGGCGGCCTGAGCCGCTATCCTCTCTTTATCCTACATATTTGAGATTCTCTGTGGAATTAAGATCCACATACGTTATAGAAGTAATTGTGCCTGTACTCCAGGACGGACACACCTCATAATACAGAGTCGTATCTCCTATCCCTACGGCACAGCAAGCGTGATACACCTTCCATTCCTCTGTTCCGTAAGTATAATCAGTGTAACAGTTGTGAATATAGTCAAACCCGCCTATCCGCTCTGCAATCCGTGCCAACATGGATGGAGACGAAGCTGAATCCCATATTTTCTTGATAAAAGAGGGCCCCGTTTCTGTAGACAAGGTTAAAAATGATGTCCCGTCATTTGCCGGATACTTAAATCCTGCCGAATCGGATACAAGGTATTTACATATACTGCTCATTTTTTCAAAAGAAGTCATGTCGCTTGTTGTGTAATCGTCAATCAGCCCGTCGATCCATTCATTCATTGCAGTCCTATAGTCAAGCACATCTATGCTAAACGTTTTTATAATGTTTGAACCAATGATCAATGAAACGGTTTGTCTTCCGGATTGTCTAAACTGCGCCGAATATATATACCCTCCCGAAACCGGATAAAAGTTATCGACTTCATGGCTTCTTACCTCGGGGATATCATCATAGGTGTCTAAAATCGCCGTGTATATTGATGTACCACGAAAAGATAAATAACTTACTGAAGGATTCTCTGTTTTTATGAAAAAGCAATAATGACAGCCATAAACATCACTGCTGTATATTTCATCCGCATTGACCAAATATATATCATATGAGTATTTATTTGTGACCGTCACCTTACAGGTTAATGTTGTGCAGGAGTTAACTGTACATGTAATAGTTGCCGTTCCTTTCTTGAGCGCAGTAATCACCCGCTCCTTTTGAACAGTGCTATATGTTTCAAGGACGGACGAATCGCTGCAGGACCACTCTACATCATCTGATGAATTAACATTTTGGCAGAGGATCGTTTCACTGTCATTTACATCCATATACAATGATAACTCACTATAGTTTAAACTGTTCTGAGTTACAACTACATCCCGCCGCCATGTTTCGACCACTTTTGCGTTCGACAAATTCGTTCCCAGCTTCAAAGTACCGGTAATTGTCGCCGTTCCTGGGGATATAGCTTCTATGGCGCCATTTTCAGCGGTCGTGGCAACAGAAGTATCGGAAGATTCATAACTGATCCAGGAATTACACCATCCTTTGGAAAAAGAAAGATCAACTGTGTTGGATACGCTTCCGCCAGGTGAGACATATGCGGTCGCAGTTTTCTTATTAGAAAGGATATATTCCGGATAAACGACCGTTACTTTTTTGGTCAGTGTCTTTTTGACCGTACCGTTGTAAGAAATATTTACTGTAATACTCGTCGTCCCTTCTGACAAACCACAAATAAAACCCTTGACGTCCACACTTGCGACAGACGGATTGGAGCTGGCATACGATACGGAATAGCCGCTCGATACAGTCGCCTCTGCACTCAGCCCCTCATACATGCAGATCGTTACGGCTGATGAGTCAAAAGTATATGTGAGCGCGGGCGCTGTACTTGTACTTCCAGAGGACGTACTGCCCGAAGCAGCCGTAACGGTTACCGTTTTGGTCAGTTTTTTTATCACATTTCCGTTATAAGAAATCTTTGCCGTAATGGTTGCTGTTCCGGCTTTTTTCGCGGCAATTTTCCCTTTGCTGCTCACACGCGCAACGGACTTGTCGGAACTGGCATAGCTGACTGTATATCCGGACGGAACCGAGACTTCCGCTCTGGTGCTGTCCCCAACCGATAATTTGACATCCGATGTATCATAACTGACCACGACCACCTTCTTTTTAAAGGTCCTGATCACTTTCCCTTTATAGTATACTTTCGCGGAGATTGTCGCAGTGCCAACCTTCTTGGCCGTGATCTTTCCTTTGCTGTTCACAGCCGCCACGCCGGTCTTGGAGCTGGCGTACTTTACCGTACACCCGCTCTGGACGGTGGCCGTGACGGTTTTCGTCTTTCCTTTGACAAGCACGGTCGTGGAAGTGTTGTATTTCAGGGAGTTTTGGGTCGTAACGATCAGGTAGATTTTCTTCACCAGCTTCCCATCAGCGTCGTAACACTTTAATACAGCAGTGCCTTTCTTCACAGCTTTGACCGTGTATTTTTTAGAGGATTTCTTCTTCGATGTAGCCACCGAGGTCTTTGAGGATGTTACTTTTGCATAACCTGTTATGGTGCAGCTTTTGCCTGCTGTCAGTGATTTTACGCTTGTCTCTGTAGCCGCTTCAGCGGTTACGGTGCCTGTGGCAGAGGCCAGAGGCGTGCCTGCCGGTGCGAAGAGACAGAGTGTTGCGAAAAACATCAGCATTAAAATACGTAATGCCCCTGTGTGGATTCCTTTTTTCATACCTGTTCCCTGATCCTTTGAGAATGATCGGTATTCTTTTATACCTGAGAGTAAAAAATTCTCCCTGAAAACATAGAAGGCCATCTCACGTTCCTTCCACGCAGTTTACAAAGAAAATCATAAAGATCCTGTTTTTCAGGGAATGACACATGCCCATGGTTCGTCATAACCGTTATACATCTGTCATCCATTCGCGGCGAGGATCTCCTGTGCGATCTCGGAATCGATATCCATGATAACAACACGGCGATTCTTCTTCCCTTCGGATTCGACAAACTTGCTGGTCAGATCTCCTTCGACCTCCCGGTCCTGTCCGCGCTCAAACGGATCCGCCTCGTAGCCAAGCCCGATGGTCTCGATCTGTGATTCCGGCACGCCAAATTCTTTGACCAACAGATTCTTCACGGCTGCGGCCCGGCGTTCCGAAAGTTTCACGCAGGATTCCTGTGTGCCGTCCGTGGCCGTGGTCCCGGCGATCAGGATAGAGTGTTCAGGATAAGCGAGCAATGCTTCCGCGACAGGCTCCACGGCTTCCTTCGCCGCTTCCTCGTCGATGAATTCAGCGGAATTGATGACGAACTGCACCTGCGTGGCATTTATCTCATATGGAGTAGAAAAGATCAACTCCTCTTCTTCTGTTTCCTCGACAGTTTCCGGCCCTCGGATAATAAAGGAATAATTAATATCAAATGGGTGATAAGGACCATTGTGTGAATCAAATCTTACATAATACGTTTCATTTTCGACCAACTCAGTATATGAAAAAGTTGCAGCCATACCATCTGTATCTGCTTTTCCAGAAGCAAGTTCTGTACCGTATTTATCATATAAGCGTCCAGTAAGTCCATATTCTGTAGATTTATCTGTCATCGTAATCATATATTCCCCGGATACACTGGCAGTAAAGGCATAATAACAATATGATTCCTGCGTAGAACTTTCATATTTCTCTCCGGTAGAAATCAGTATTGCATCATCCTGATTTGTTGCAATTTCATCTGTAGTTTGCACTATACCGCCGTTATTTGAAGTTGCAATGCCGGAGGTGGTGCTATTTAAATCTCTGACGATTACAGCAATAGAGACCGAATAAATATGATAAGGGCCATTATTGGAAATGAGTCTTATGTAATATGTTGTGTTTGGAGATAATGTGCCGCAGGAAAATGTCACTGCCAAACCATCCGTATCCGCAGACCCGGACGCAAGCTCTGTCCCGTATTCATCACAAAGGACGGCATATAAGGGATAATTCGATAAGCCTTTATGTATTATCGTTATCTGATAGTCTGCATCTACATTATCACTTGTGGTAAAACGGCACCAGCTGTAGTTTGCATCCAGTTCGCAGCGGATAACTGTTTCCAGCGGCATAAGAATCGCGTCATCCTGGTTCGTTCCTAACCGGATTTCCGTTGACGCATCCTCTGTTTCCACATCCAGATCACTTTCTGTCGCCCGGACCGTGCTCACGGTATCTGCCGTGCTTTCCGCATCAGATATATCAGAAGAAGTTCCGCTCACATCAGCTGCATCTATTGACACAGAATATTCTTTACTCTGGTAGCTGCCTACCGACAGGCGCAGGTAATACCTTGTCCCCGGTTCCAGGCTGTCGAGCGTTATATACGTCGTAAGCCCGCCGCTCTCCGTTTCCTGGCTGAGTAGCTCATTGCTGCGCTCATCATAGATGGAGACCGTAATTTTCGAAGAATCCTTTCCGATGGCAAGATCATATGCTGTACCGGATGCCGAATTCGTCGTAAAACAGTACCATTTTATATCGCCGCTGCTCGAAGACTCCAAATGACCCAAGATCTTTGTTCCCAGCGTAATCTCCGGCGCGTCCTCCATGTTTGCGGCGCCTTCAAGCTCGATCTCTTCGTCAGAGACCGTCTCCGCAGTCTCTTCCACAGTTTCTTCTGTACTTTCAGTTTCTTCTACGGTCGTTTCCGCTTCCGTGGTTTCGGTTTCCGTCGTTTCCGGAATGCTTTCTGCTGCGGATTCTGTCGAATCGCCGGCGCTGCACCCGCTTAGCGCTACCAGTACGGTCAACACGACTGTCAGAAACAGTCCCATCGTTTTCTTTTTCATTTCAATCTCCTTTGTGTTTTAATGATTTCATATGAACCGCATCAGGATCATATCTGTGCGTTTGCCTCTGGTTTTTCGATTCTAAGGTTTTTATTGAATCGCATCCAGACCCGAAAGGTCGGATATCTCTGTCCATTCCACTACTGTATTTTCCTGCAAAAACTGCGTCTCTTCATCGCTGCCTATGATATACTCATATTCAATTCCGCTGATCGTCAGTGCGCCGCTTTCAGCTGTTATTCGGTGTATTTCTGTCTGCCCCGTGCCGCGGCCGAAATCCGTCAGTCCCAGGAAGCCGTTCCCGTCAGATGGAATATACGCAGACAGGACGCAGATATCGCCGTCCATCACTTCCATGTGGGCCACGCTGCCGCTTATGTTCGAATCGATCACAATGCAGTCATACCAGTAGAACACATCGGATACGAACTGCGCCCCGACGACCAGTTCCGGAACGCCGTCTCCGTCCATGTCCGCCGTGAAATAGTAATATCCTTCGACCGGATCATCATAGACGCCGGGGAACGTATATTTCCCGTCGGCAACCTCCTGCAGCGCGTTTTCATAGAGGGCACGCAGGAAGACCGGATCATACGTTTCATCGGAAGTCTTCCCTTCACTGCTTTCCGTGTCAGCCGTACTGTCCGCTTCCGTAATGCTTACGATCTGAAAGTTGCCGTTTTCATTCTTACGCAGAATAGCGGTCTTATCCGTATCGGTCGTGCTGGAAAGCTCCATGTCATCAACCTCTTTATGGAAGTGAAAGTTCACGGTCATCTCGTCATCTGTATAGCTTGCATCCGTGATCTCTGCTGCGGCAGTAAAATTCAACTCTGCCTCAGACACCCATATCGTATCCCCGTCCACGTTCGTACCGTATTCGGTATCGCTGTCGTTATCCTCTGTATATCTGTAATCCGTGAACACCGAGAACAGGCGGTTGATCTCATTGACGCTGTATCCGTGACGGTACGATGAATCCGTCCCGTATTCTGTCAGCATGTTCAGCCCGTTGATATTGGCCGACTGGCAAAACTGATCCAGGATATATACGTACTCAGTGTCAGTCAGTCCTGCCTCCGTCAGTTCTTCCGGGCCATACGCAAGAACAAACTCAAACTCATCCTTCGTAAGTTCCCCTTCCAACAAATCTGGATAATCCTCATCGGATACGGCCTGCGGCCCGCTCACCGTTTCTTCTGTTGTTTCTTCCGTTTCAGCCAGTGTGCTTTCCGGCTCTGTCGCTGTCTCCGCAGCGATTGGCGTTTCATCATTGACAGGGCTTCCTGCAGTCGTCTCTTCCTGTGTGACAGGGGTCGGATCCTCCGTACCGCTTCGGTTCCATCGGGCAATTCCATAAGCCGAGCCTCCGATTACGGCCGTGCCAATGAGAACGAGCAGTGCCTTTCCGGCCGCTGTGTGAAGCCATCCGGCCCCCGCGGCTTTCCCCGCCGCCGAAGCCCCGGCAGCCTGAGAATGCGTCCTGCCCTGTCGGCCTGTTGTCTCTGAACGGGATGCGGCGCCTCTGCCTCCGGATTCTGGCATTTTCTGAGATACAGCCTCTGCGATCTCGCGCCCGGTTTCCTGAAAGCCTGGTTCCGAAGACATGGCGTAGACATCCTCGTGGAGGAGCAGGAGAAGGAAAGCCAGCGGCGCCAGACCGTACAGCTTGTACCCTTTCTTCTGCAGATCCTCGGCCTTCTTCTTAATATTCTTCCGTCCATAACTCAGGCGGGATTTCACCGTATTCTCGGAGCAGTTCAGCGCCTCTGCGATTTCCCGTATGGATGCCCCTTCAATATGGAACATCAGAATGCAGAGCCGCTGTTCCTCAGACAGCGAATCCATCAGCTCCCGCACCAGCTGACGCGTCTCCTCTGTCGTGTACGACAGTTCCGGCTGGCGGCTGACATCCTCATCCTCGATCCGGAACTCAAACGGTTCGTCCTCCGCTTCCGATGCAATGTCCGAAAACAGAACCGGATTCTTTTTAATCAGCGCGTTTTTCGCCGTGTTCGCGACGATCTGGCCGAGCCAGGCCGGGAAACGCTCCGGATCCTGCAGGGAATCCAGCTTCGCAAAGGCCTTCAAGTAGGCATCCTGCAGGATATCCCTGGCGTCTTCTTCATTTCTCATATACTGCAGAGCCAGATACAGCTTGCTCTTATACGTGTTCTGGTATAAGAATGCGAAACCACGTTCTTCCCCGTTCCTTGCCAGTTCTACCGCTTCCGTGTAGGTCATTTCTTTTCTCCCCTCATTTGTCGGATTATTTTTTCATAAGTTTTCTTCTTATCACCGTCTTTTTCTCTGAATTCACTCATGTCCTTTCTGAACAGCGCCAGAAGCCAAAGCCAAAATCTTCTTTTCTTATC
>JAJQCL010000155.1 GCA_021202715.1 Lachnospiraceae bacterium | reverse complement strand
CCAGATTGTACTGCTCAACGTTGACCGCCGCGTAAAGCTTCACCAGGCCGCTGGAATCCTTCAGCACCATGATATAGGTGGGACTCCCATCGACGTTGATCAGAGAGGGGAAGCTGGCCTGATAGCCCTTCTCCTGCACCTCGCCCTCCGCCGCGTCCATGGCGGACTGCTCGTCTGCGCCGGCAATCGAGTAGAAACGGGCTTCGCCGGTGCGCTCGTTGGCGAGCAGGAAGCCCACGTTGGAGCTGTCACTGTTGACGGAGGTCACGCCTGTATAGATCCAGATGTCGCCGCCCTGAGCCACATACCCGTAGTCGCAGGCGGGCACCGCATCACTCGCATCATCCTCGGAGACGTCGTACGTCGTGATCTGCTTGCAGCCCTTCATGGTGAAGACGGAATTGAGGAATCCGCCCGACAGCGTCCCATACCAGTTGTACTGTGTGCAGAGAAGATCGCCGCTGTACACGAGATCAACCCAGCCGGGTACCTCATCCACTCCGTAGCGAGTCAGTTCCCCGGTCACCGGATCCAGCAGAATGGCTCCGGCCACGGTCCGGCCGCCGAAGAGCCCGATGGTGCGCTTATACACCGTACAGATATAGTAGGGATTCCCCTCCTCATCAATCTCAAAATGGGCACTGTCCAGGAGTGCCGTCGGATAATGCAGGCGGATATACCGGTTCGCGTCCTGCAGGAAATACGCGGAGGGGACATAGATCATGCCGTCGTCCAGCCGCACATACTCCGCGGACATGGACACGGGATCCACCGTCACATAGCCGGGGACGCCCTCACTCCGGTTTTCCATCCATTTAAAGAAACCGGCATAGACCAGCGCCGAGACCTTCAAGGGCGAGCCATCCCGGTCGATTTGCACATAATCTGCCGACACATCATACTGACTCACCACATCCGTCAGCGAACCGATCTCCCGGTCGCCGAGCTTCTCGGCGGACGACGTATCCATCAGCGCGATGGCATCTGTATTTAATGTCTCCGCCAGGTCTGTATCAAATTCCGCATCGGTCACTTCGAGGATCGAGGCGTAGAATTTCGCATGAAACAGCTCCGAGGAGGCGACCATGAGGATGATAAAGAGAAGCAGAATCACCGGCGGCACTGCCAGACTCACCCGGCAGGAAATGTGTTTTCTTCCCACGGCATCACGATCTGCCCCGTGTCGATACACAGAGACATTGTATACGATCGCGAAAAGCAGCAGGACAAAGAAGGCCATGACCCAGAATCCTGTACTGTACAGATTGAGCGGCACGAGAAGGAAATATTCGAGCACCAGCCAGAACACCAGCGCCAGAACCGCGCTGAGCACCAGGGAGCGCCCGCGGGCCGCCCCCGGATTTGCAGCCATGGTTTTCCTGCGAAACTTTCGTGGATTTTTGTTCTTTCCGCCCTTTTTATTCCCGGCGGATTTCCAGGTTTTCGCGGATTTTTTATCCGCTGTGCTTTTTGCAGACGTTTCCCTGGCTTCGTTTTCCATATTTGTCTTCTTTTCTTCTGCCATTTCCTGATTCCCCCTTGTCTGTCTTTGCTCCCCTGAAAGACATGTTCATGATGCCCTATGCGAGCTGCCTATTTCTCAGCAAAAGCCCCTCTCCAGAATCCCGTCTCCGTCACGATCTCCCGCATGGCGCAGTCCGTCTCCTCCCGCGGGACTTCCGGATAGATCTGAAAATCAAATCCCACCCCGATTGTAACATGCATCGGGTAGGCCGCCAGGTAACGATCGTAAAACCCGCCGCCATACCCCACGCGGAAGCCCTCCGTATCATAGGCCACCCCCGGCACGAGAAAGAGCACCGGCTCACACTCCGTAACCAGCGGGCAGCCTTCCCGCGGTTCCCGGATATGAAAGCTTCCCTCCTCCAGATCGTCCCAGGAAGTGATCCGATAGAAATCCATCGTCTCCCCATGCACCCGGGGCACCGCCACCTCGAGACCGCGCGCCCAGGCATCCTCGATGAGAGGGGACAGATCGACCTCTCCCTGCGTCGCGATGTAGGCGTAAATGATCTGGCTTTCACGGTACAGAGGCAGTTCCTCAATATACTCACAGATGCGGTCGCTCTTTTCCTGCCGCATCTCCTCGGATTGAGCCGTGCGCTGTGCGCGGCATTCCCTGCGAATTTCACTCTTGGTCATGCATATCTCCCCCTGACATTTTCCCGATCATTCATCATCTTTTAGATACACTGAACGAGTCTGTTCTTTCCTGATTCTCAGTATTTGCTCTTCTGATTGTAGTTTTCTCAATACACCGGGCAGTCCTCTTTCATGGTATTTTGTTCCGGGTACATTCAATAAATCGATATCCTGTCCGACTTTTCAGTGTGTTCTCTTCTTTCCGCCATACTTCTCCCCCAGATTTTCCCGTCTCCCGTCGGGATACTGGATCGTCGTGGCATCCAGCTGACCGCGCAGGTTCGCGCGGATGGCGGCGATATACTCCTGGCGCAGGCGATCCTGCTCCTCCTTCTCCTCCGGCGTCAGAGTGCCCGCCTGTTTTTTATGATACAGTTCGTTGATCCTCTCGATATCCTTCATGTCCATCTCCGGTACCTCCTGATGATCTCTTCCGCGACTTTTATTCCATCCACTGCCGCCGACGTGATACCGCCGGCATATCCGGCTCCCTCCCCGCAGGGGAAGAGCCCCGCCAGTTCGCTCTCAAAATGTTCATTTCGCAGGATGCGCACCGGGGAGGAGGTTCGGCTCTCCACACCGGAGAAGACGGCATCCCGCCGGTTGAATCCGGCGATCTTCCTCCCAAAGGCAGGCAAAGCCTCGGCGATTGAATCCCCGATCGCCCCCGGCAGCGCTGCCCGCAGATTTCCCAGCTGATAGGCGCCGCAGATGTCCGGCTCCACATCGCCCAGAATACGGGAAGGCACATTCTCCCGGAAATCTCCCAGCAGCTGCACGGGAATCCGCCCTTCTCCGGCCTCCCAGGCCAAATGCTCCAGCTGCCGCTGGAAAGCCATGCCTGCAAGGACGTCTTCACTGCCGAAGTCCGTCGGAGTCACGGTCACCACCAACGCAGCGTTCGCATTCCGGCCATCCCGTGCGGAGACGCTCATGCCGTTCACGGCGATTCGCTCCGGTTCGGTCGATGCATTCACGACCTGGCCACCCGGACACATGCAGAAGGAATAGACCCCCCGCCCCGCGACCGTACGCGCGGTCAGCTTGTAATCTGCCACCGGAAGTCCTGCCGGATAACCGGGACCATACTGCGACTGCTGGATCATTTCCTGTGGATGCTCGACGCGCACCCCCACCGCAAAAGGCTTGGTTTGCATGGGGATGTTCGCCTCATGCAGCATCGTAAAGGTATCTCTGGCGCTGTGACCGACTGCCAGAATGACGGCCTCCGTATCCAGGATATGCCGTTCTCCGTTCTCATCCAGGTATTCGACCGCGGTGATGCGGCGCGCGCCCTCCGTCGATTCAAGCGTCCGAAACGCCGTAAGCTGACTGTGAAAATAAATCTCTCCGCCCAGCGAGAGAAAGGTCTCCCGGAGATTGCGCACGACCTGACGCAGCACATCAGTTCCGATGTGGGGCTTATTCCAGTAGAGGATCGAAGGGTCAGCCCCGGCCTCCACAAACCAGTGCAGGACCTGACGAATCCGCCCGTCACGATCCTTCACCTGCGTATTCAGCTTGCCGTCAGAGAAGGTCCCGGCTCCGCCCTCACCGAACTGAACGTTGGAATCCGGCTTCAGGATGCCGTTTTTCCAGAAGCGCTCCACGTCCGCCGCACGCTCCTCCACAGCAGCGCCCCGCTCCAGGATCACCGGCGCATAACCGGCCTCTGCCAGAAGTCGCCCGGCGAAGAGTCCCGCCGGACCGGCTCCAACGATGACCGGGCGATGCGCCAGGGATGCACTCCCGGATTCCGGCAGCTGATACACCGGCTCCGCGGCACGGGTTATATCCGGGTTCTTATTTTTTCTTAGGAAAGCGACCTCTCCGGGCCAGGTAACATCCACAGAAGCCAGATAATGCAGGTTCTGCTTCTTCCGGGCGTCCAGAGACAGCCGCCGCAGCTCCCAGTCGGCCTGTGCGGGGATCCGCTCCCGGTGCAGGCGGCGCTCCACATCCTCCGGCGTGAAGCCCGGCGGTAGCTGCATGTTTGCAATGCGTATCATATGTATTCTCCTCCGGCGGCCGTCGTCCCCGCGATTTGGCCGCTGCTCCAGGCCCACTGCAGGTTATAACCGCCGCAGATTCCATCCACATCGACCACTTCACCGGCAAAATACAGCCCCGGATGGAGGCGGGATTCCATCGTCCTCATATCCAGTTCACGGACGGAGACGCCCCCGGCCGTCACCTGCGCCTGCTCGAAGCTGCCGGTGCCCTGGATCGCCACATCAAAGCGTCGAACCAGACGTGCCAGCTCACCTCTCCGACCGGCATCCATCTCACCCAGAGGCAGGTCTTCCCGACAACAGACCCGCTCCAACAGCACCCGGCAGAGCTTATCCGGGAAGAGACCATGAAGAAAAGTAAAGATGGTCATTTCCCGCTGTTCCCGGGCAAACCGTTCCAGCCGCGTCCGCCATGCCTCTTCGGAGAGCTCAGGCAGGAAATCCAGGACAGCCCGGACCGATTTTCCCGCCGCCAGAGCCTGGGAGGCGAAGCGGCTCACCTGAAAGACGGGGATTCCGGAAATGCCATGCTCGGTCATCTGAATTTCTCCTGTATCCTCCGCCAGTTTTTTCCGGTCCGCGAAGAGCGTCACCCGTCCGTGCACGCGCACGCCATGAAGCCTGTGGAAGAAACGCTGCGAAGAAAGCAGCGGCACCAGCGCCGGCAGCGGCGTGATCACCGTATGTCCCAGGCTCGCCGCCAGAGCAAATCCGGTGCCATCTGAGCCTGTCGCCGGAGCCGCTTTTCCACCGGCTGCCAGGATCACTGCATCTGCAAAAAGGGGCATTCCTGCCCCCAGCGTCAGCTTATAATTTCCTTTTTCAGGGATATGCTGCAGCGCCGTCACTTTCGTCGAAGTGCGAAGCGTCACGTTGCGCCGCCTCATTTCCTGTTCGAGTGCTTCCCGCACGGTGGAGGCCTGGCCGCTGCGGGGATAGACATATCCGTCCCGGTCTGTACAGAGGACGCCCATGCCTTCAAACCAGTCCAGAACCGCCCGTTCATCAAATCCGTGAATGACCTCCATGGCCGCCCCTGCGCGGCCGGAACGAAAACAGTCCCCTTTCATCCGCAGGTTGGTGAGGTTGCATCGGCCATTTCCCGTGGAAAGCAGCTTCTTCCCCGGCAGAGCGCCCGCTTCACACACGGTCACGTCAGCTCCGTGCGTGGCCGCAGCAATCGCCGCTGTCATCCCGGCGGCGCCGCCGCCGATCACTGCGATCTTTCGTGTCATGATTCACACCTCCCACCCTGAAATGACCTGTTTCAGCCCCTGCGTCGGTTCCTGCACTCCGGCTTCGATCCGCGCGGCTCCGTTTCAGGCTCTGGCTGCTCGTGAGATTTTCAGCTCGTGAGACTTTCCAGATACTGGTAGAGCTCCGCATCCTCCTGAAAGGATATGCCCTCCCGCAGCCGCGCCTCTTCCTCCTCCGGAATCCACAGGTCATCCGCAGGTAACGTCTCGATCAGTTCGCCGGTCGTCTCCTCATAGACCCGCAGCTCCCCCTCCGAGAGAACGGCCTGATAACCGCCTGCAGCGCCGCGCTCTTCTTCGTTTGATGCGCTCTCCGCCCGGACTTCCTCCGGTTCCTCCGACTCTGAAACCAGATCCTCCCCGGCTGCCTCCGCCGCCGTCTCTGTGCGGTTTGAGGCATGTTCCTGCGACTGGCCGTCTCCCCGCAGTGACAGATAGCAGAGCCACCCGGCCAGCGCTAACGCAAAGACCAGAGAAAAAGCAAGAAGGCAGATACCGTATTTCTTCATGATAAATACTCCTTTTTTACAGGTAGTATCTGCCTTTTTATTTCTCTTTAATCATAAATCTGCTTTTTCTCTGAAAATATTGCGCGGAGCCAATTTTTGCCATATGGGGAGGTCCACTGGCAGATGCGCAAAGAGCCTTCTTATTTACTCCAGCGTGATCTCTCCGGTCATCGACGGAAGAACAATGCACACCCAGGTACGTCCCTGATTGAGGGTGATCTCCTCGCCGTTTTCATCGGTATAGATCGTATTGCTCCATTTATCCGCCTTACTCCAGGAAATGGTCTCGGCCTTGCCTCCGGTGATGTAGACGCCGGTTCCCTCGCCGACCGTATAAATATTTTTGGTATAGTCATCGTCCTGCATCGTATACTCACAATACTGTACGATGATATTCTTACAGGTCACCTGCTCGCCGTCCAGTTCATCGATCTGCGCGTCACCGTACTGATAACGGTAATAGAGCTGGTCTTCCTCATTGTACTCGAACCAGGGCTGATTCACCACATAGCCGATCGTCACCTTCGAGGCATCCTGCCCATCTGTGAGCGCAATCGGGCTGTCATCCTCCGCGAAGGTAAACTTGCCCTCGTACTCGTCGTCATACTCCCGGTCAAAGCCCAGGCTCTCGATCTTCGCGTCCAGCAGCTCCGGGGTCGTGTAGGCGTTGTGAGGCGCTTCCCGGTCTGTCGTTCGGTAGAAAGCGGATCCGCCGCGGGACGTGACGCCGTCAATATCATCGATATTGCCGCTGTTCAGGTCAGAGACCACATAATCACTGCGGCCGTAATGGACATAGATCGCATCAAATTCCGCCGCGATCCACGGATGATAGGTCCGGGCGCTGCGGACGGAGCCGATCCGCTCCAGCGTCTCATAATCCTCGATCAGCATCTCCAGACGCACCTCACCGGCCTCCATGGGCGTTTCATAAATCACACCGGCGGAGTTCAGCCCGCTGCCGGGCACCGCGGCCTTCACATTGCTGATCATGATCGCCAGCGGACGTTTTGTCCCGATGGACTCGTCCACCCACTCTCCCGTCAGAAAGCTCTTCACCATGCCCTCCACGGAGGTCTCCGATTCAGTCTCAGC
>JAJQCL010000064.1 GCA_021202715.1 Lachnospiraceae bacterium | reverse complement strand
TCTACGCTCCGCTTCGGTCGTTGCTAAACGAGCGCCACTGGCGCTCAGCAACGGCGTGAGAATGCGCAAAGCACATTCTTATTGACAGAGCCGCAGCATGGCCGTCCTCATCCCTTCGATATCCAGAACGCCGCAGGCAAATCCTTTTTTTACAAGCTCCTCCGGCAGATATTCATCATATTTGTCAAAAACCGGTACCTCGCCGGGATAGACAAGGCTCATCGGGTCGATGGGCTGCTGTAATTCCTCCCGCAGAATCTTCCAGAAATCCTGCTCAGAGACCGGCATGACAAATTGAAGGAAATACGGTCGGGAGGCATCGATACCATGTATGCCCAGTCTTTTCCCGCAGCGGAGCTTCAGAAAACGCTCCAGCGCCAGAAAGGAATAAGTACCGAGCCAGGGGAACAGACAGTACATGTTTCCGCCGAGACAGATCAGATTCCGGTCGGCCAGTTTCGCATTGCCCGCGGCCGTGCGGGCGGAAGCCAGTCGGATCACGGCGTTCTTCATCAGATACGGGTAGGATTTTTCTTCACAAAGCACACCCCGCATCCGTTCGAGGATCCGGGTGTGGATGTCGCCGGGAACCTCGCCGAAATAGGCAGGAACCTTTCCCTGTATCATCTCGCAGTACACCATATGCCGCTTGTGATCCACTTCGTCGACTAGCCAGACATGACCGGCAATGGCGACCTTCTCCCCGACGGGCGGCGGCTTCACGATGGTGCCCAGCTCTTCGGAACCGGCGCGGACAGTGTACTCTTCATTTTCCTGAAATACCGCATAGAATTTATAATTGTTGATAATGCGTTCTCCGGCGAGCCCGACGATGAGACCGCCGCCCTCTGTCTGCTGGATGTGATCTGTTTCCAGCAGATGGCGCAGGAGCAGACGAAAATCATCCTGCGAGACCCGCTTAAAATAGCGCAGGGTGAGGACGCGGGAGGCGAGCTCTGCAGGGGTCATCTCGCCGCAGGAGGCCAGAGTGCTCATCGTCTGATGATACAGCAGGCTGTACGGCAGCGCATCCAGCCGCGGCGGCTCGACCCAGCGTTCTTCGAGATAGAGCTGCACCAGCGCAATGCCCTGAATCAGCTTCCAGGGGATGGTGGCAGGCAGCAAAGCGCGTGCTTCAGGCGGCTCCTCCCGCATGACAAACCACATCTCCGGCGGCAGCTCCCGCCGTCCGGTGCGTCCCATTCTCTGGAGAAAGGAGGAGACCGTGAAGGGCGCGTCGATCTGGAACGCCCGCTCCAGGCGGCCGATATCGATGCCCAGCTCCAGAGTGGCGGTGGTCACCGTGGTCTGGAATTGTTCCTCATCCTTCATGACGGCCTCTGCCGTCTCCCGGTAGGATTCCGACAGGTTGCCGTGGTGGATCAGAAAGCGATCTGGTTCTCCCTTCGCTTCACAGTACTGCCGCAGTGTGGTCGTGACGGCCTCGCACTCCTCCCGGGAATTGACAAAGACTAGACATTTTTTTCCACGGGTATGCTCGAAGATATAACCGATGCCGGGATCGGCTTCTGCGGGCGCCGTGTCGGTTCGTGGCGCCAGCGCGTCGTCGGCTGTAGATATTGTCTCCGGGGGCTGATTGTGAATTTTCGTCGGTGCGCCGGCGTGAGTCGGGGGAAATGTGTAGAAATGTTCCATGGAGAGACGCCAGCGGATGTTCCCCTGCGGCAGCTTCGGGACGACGGTCGCACGTCCGGTTCCGGCGGAGAGGAAGGCGCAGGCGTCCTGCGGATCCCCGATCGTTGCCGACAGACCGATGCGTCGCGGATTTACCTCTGCCAGACGACAGAGCCGTTCGATCAGGCAGAGCGTCTGTCCGCCGCGATCCCCGCGCATGAGGGAATGCAGCTCGTCGATCACGATAAAGCGCAGGTCGCCGAACAGCTTGCCGATGGTCGCATGCCGGTGCAGCAGCATGGACTCCAGGCTCTCCGGCGTGATCTGCAGGATGCCGGAGGGGTTCTTCATCAGGCGGTTTTTATGAGAAGACGAAACATCCCCGTGCCAGTGCCAGACCGGAATCTGTGCCTCCCGGCAGAGATCGTTCAGCCGGGAAAACTGGTCGTTGATCAGAGCCTTAAGCGGTCCGATGTAGAGGGCGCCGACGGAAGCAGGCATGTCCTCCGTGAACAGCGTGAGAATAGGGAAAAAAGCCGCCTCCGTCTTGCCCGAAGCGGTGGAGGAGGTCAGAAGCAGGTTTTTGTCGGTATTGAAAATCACATCTGCTGCGGCCGCCTGCACGGCCCGCAGATTCTCCCAGCCGTTTTGATAGATATAATCCTGAATGAACGGGGCATACCGGTCGAAAGTATTCATGCGTACCGCCTCCTTATAATGTAAATTCTGCGTAGTCCCCCAGATTGTCTGCAGCCTGCTCCTCCAACGGCGTCTTCGCGTAGGAGAACTCCTCGGAATTCATAAGTTCCGTTACGCGCAGTGCCGGATTCTGAAAGAGGATGTCCAGCAATTCGATGAAATCCCGGATGATCTCCCGCGGCGTGATATGGGAATCAGCGCCCACGCGTCCGTATTCGATGCGGATAAATGTCATGAGATCGTCCTGCGTCAGACGCGGCTCATAGCCAAATAACTGAGCGTGAATGTCCGCCAGCTTCTCCACGAGGATCAGCATTTCCTCGTTGGTCAGGGGCGAGAGCCGGATGATGGGGGCCAGAAGATCGCGGGTATCTTCTCTTGAGAAGCGTCCCTCGGTCAGGCGGGAACGCAGCGCTTCGTAGCTGTATACGCCTCTTCGCGTGTCTTCGATACACTGCGGCGTGCCGCTGAGGATGACGCCGAGATAGCGGGCCTTTCCCTGCAGGGTATCGTTATACATGGTGAGGATCTTTTCATAATTATACTGTCGGGTGATGGCGTTGGGAATCTTGTAGATGTTCACCAGCTCGTCGATCAGTACAAGCAGCCCGGCGTAGCCCGCACCTTTGAGGAAGGAGGCAAAGAGCTTGAGGTATTCATACCAGTCGTCGTCGGTGATGATCACCTGGACGCCCAGATCACGTTTGGCTTCGGTTTTGGTCGTGTATTCACCGCGAAACCAGCGGATGACCCGGGCTTTCATTTCCTCATCACCGTTCACGTAGGCCCGATAATAGAGCGTCAGGAGACGGGCGAAATCGAAGCCGTGCACCATACCGTTCAGTTCCTGGATGACAGCGAAAATCTTCTGTTCCACCTGCTTCGTAAAGACCTCTGTGTTAACGTCCAGACCGGATTCGATCGCCACCTGGCTTTGTACGCTGCTGATCCAGCGGTCCAGCACCAGCGGCAGTGCGCCGCCCTCCGGCCGCGTCTTCGTGGACATATTCTGCATCAGCTCTTTATAGGTGGCCAGACCCTGCCCCTTTGTGCCCTGCAGACGGCGTTCCGGGGAGAGATCGGCGTCCACGACGACGAAATTCTTATCCATCACATAGTTGCGGATCGTCTGCAGCAGAAAGCTCTTGCCGCTGCCGTATTTGCCGCAGATTAAGCTGAAGGTTGCTCCTCCGTCGGCGATGATCTCCACGTCGCGGAGCAGAGCCCGGATCTCCGGCTCGCGCCCCACGGTGATATAGGACAGGCCGACGCGGGGCACCACGCCGCCCTTTAAGGCCTGGATCAGTGTATTGGCAATTCTTTTCGGTATCTTCACTTCGGTATCATTCCTTTCAGATCCTCCCGGTAATCCTCCACGAGGATCGGTGTATTGCCGTCAAATTCAATCACCGTATCGGCAAATTCATCATAGAGCTGTTCGTTGACGGACTCGGCGAGAAGGGAGGCCATCCGGTGTGTTTCCGTGAGAAAGCTCTCCAGGTTCCCCCCGTACAGCAAAAGCTGCAGAAAACGCAGCTCGTCCCCGGAGAGAGGACAGGCGGGCGTTTCGGGCTCCTCTGTCTGTATAGCAGAGGGGATCGCTCTGGCCTCGGGTTCTGCTGTCGGGATCGCGGATGCGGCAGTGTGTTTCTCCTTTGGCATCACAGGCGCCACCTCCTCCGTGTATCGTTCCTCTTCCGTCATAAGGGCCTGCCCGACGGCCTCGGAACTGCGGCGGATGCCAGGCAGACGGCTCAGATCGAATTCTACCCGGACGACCGCCGGTTTTCGCTGCTCTATGATGGCCTCGGAGAGAAAACGTACCATGGTTTTTGTTTCTTCTCCCGGCTTCATGGGCGGGCGCAGATCATTGGCCTCCCGCCAGAGCCGGTCGGCCGCCCGAACAAAGGCTCCAAGCTCTTTGCTTTGCTGGCGGCTGGTATAATCACATTCGATACTCCACCGGTTTTGGTCACAGATGTAGCACCGGAAAGGGCTGATACGGTATTCATAGTGCTCGAACCTTCTGTGGTCGTAGAATACGGCGGAATAGAAAGGAAAATAGCGCCTTCTCGGCGTCGGATTGCAGTAGAGCTTCTGTACATAGGGCCGTTCGTAGCGTGCGGCATAGTGGCTGTTTAAACGACGGTAAGACGCACAGATGATCCGTTTGAGATCCTCTGGAAATTGCCGATAACCGCGCGATCGCTCCAAATGATAGGATGACAGCTGCAGGATGGCTGGAAATAATGCGTCATCATCGATGATGTCACAATGACTGAGGGAGATCAGTGCTTCGTCAAATCCTGTATCTATAAAATCCCGAATCGACTCGACGGGCAGATCATAGTAGATGGCATAATCCGCGATCCATTGCCGGAAGTGGCGGCGGATATGTGGATCCAGGGCGCCGTAATGCTCATAAAACCACAGAAGAGCAGAAAGCCCTTCTTCCTTCGTCCGCGAACCGATCTGGTGCAGAAGCTCATAAAGATAGAGGTAGGCGTAGGTGAGTGAGGTCTTCTCCAGATGTCCCCGGCGCAGCCGGGTCCGCCAGGTAAAATACCCCCGCAGCTCCGGTGTGGAGAGACTCTGATAGGTGGGATAATAATGAAGAACTTCCCTGTCATACGGACAGTCGTCCTCAAACGATTCCATATAGCGCGCCTGCAGATAAAAGATCTGCGCATCGTTCGTATGCGAGAAAGGAGAGCCGAAGGCCAGCTCCCGCATTTTCTTATATTCCTTTGGCGGGAGGCGTCGCACCTGCTCCGGCGAGAGCCGGATCGGTTCGTCCTCATAACAGATTTCCTGATTCTCCATCCATTCCATATTAATAGCCCCGTTGGGTGAGTGTACTGTATACAGATCGCGGATCGGGTTTTTCTGATTCCGGCCCGAAGCGCATACCACATTAAGTATAGTGAAAGGATGCATGGAAATCAAGCGGAAGATCAGATGACCTTCAATATAAAAGATGAAAATACTGCAAAAAAGATTGATTTTTTCTCTGATTTTACTTAGTATAGCCATAGAAATGAACCTGGTCATAGCGAAAAAGAAGGACTCCCGCAAAGAGAGCCGCATTCCAGGGGTATGCAGAATGGCCATGAGGCCAGGAATAAGGAGGACATGATGCGAGGAAAAATCAGGGAAGTCGTGATCGGGACGGTTGGCGCAGGTTACGCGGCCCATCTTCACGGGATTGGGTATGAGAAGGTCAGCGGCGTGGCCGAGCGGCTGAGGACGGTCTGTGATCTGAATCTGGAGCTGGCTGAGAAGCTGAAGGAGAGTTACGGCTACGAGCAGGTGACAGCGGATTATCAGAAGATGCTGCAGGACCCGGAGATTCAGGTCATTGACATTGTAACGCCGCCCTTCCTCCATGTAGAAATGGCGATTCAGGCCATGGAGGCGGGAAAAGATGTGATCTGTGAGAAACCGCTGACAGGATATTTCGGGGAAAAGGGGCAGGAGAATGTGGGAAATACCACGCCGAAGGCAGAGATGTATCGTCATGTTATTGAGGATATGGATCGACTGAAGGAAGTGGTCGAGCGGACCGGCCGCAAATTCATGTATGCCGAGAATTATGTTTATGCTACCAATGTGCAGAAGGCCGCGGAGATTCTGCGGGCGAAGAAAAGCAAGATCCTCTTTATGAAGGGAGAGGAAAGCCTGAAAGGGAGCAGCTCGTCTCTTGCCGGGAAATGGAACGGCACCGGCGGCGGTACGCTGGTTCGGGCCGGCACACATCCGCTGAGCGGGATGCTGTGGCTGAAGCAGCAGGAGGCGCAGGCCCGGGGCGAGACGATCACGGTAAAGAGCGTCACCTGTGATACAGGGAAGACCACAGCCTGCCTGACTGAGCAGGAACACCGGCACATTGCGGCCCGGCCTGAGGACGTGGAGGACTTCGGGGTGATCACTGTGACGTTCTCTGACGGAACGAAGTCCATGACGATCGCCAGCGATACGGTCCTCGGCGGGACGAAGAACTATATTGAGATCTATAGCAATGACAGTGCCCTGATGTGCAACATCACGCCCACGGATATCCTCAACACCTATTTCCTCGATGAGGATGGCCTCGAGGACGTGACAATCTCGGAGATGCTTCCGGCCAAGCTGGGCTGGAACAAGGCTTTTGTCTCTGACGAGATCATCCGGGGTTATATGGGAGAGCTGCAGGATTTCATGGAGACGGTTGCTTATAACCGGACGCCGACCTCGGATTTTGGGCTGGCTTATGAGACGGTAAAGGTTATGTATGCTGCTTACCAGTCGGCGGAAGAGGGAAGACGGATTGATTTCCCGGAAGGAACGGAATGTCAGGTGAAAGGGTGAAGAAACCGAAAAAACGGCATAATTGGCTGTATAACCTTCTTATTATTATATTGGCTGCAGTGGCTGTTTACAGCGGCTATCGGGCCTGGTCGGAATATCAGACCCGGCGGATCGCGGCGGACAGCTACGAAATGGTGGCGTCACAGTATGCGGCGGAAACCGGAGAGACGGTGACCTCCGGGACGTCGGAGGATGCCGGAAACGCCGGGACGGAGCAGGCGATTCCCCTGCTTGACATTGATTTTGACGGGCTGCTGGCGCAGAACGCGGATACGGTGGCCTGGCTGTATTGCGAGGATACGGTGATCAACTATCCGGTGGTGCAGACCACAGATAATGACTATTACCTGCATCATTTATTCAACGGGGAGA
>JAJQCL010000050.1 GCA_021202715.1 Lachnospiraceae bacterium | reverse complement strand
AAAGAATAAGCCGCAGCCCCTCACATACGCAAGAGACTGCGGCTCCATGAATCGCAAGACGTCATCCCGCGAAACGTTTTATAGAATCATTACTCGATGATCGTGGCAACCGTGCCAGCGCCAACCGTACGGCCACCCTCACGGATAGCGAAGCGAAGACCTTCCTCCATGGCAACCTTGGAAATCAGCTCAACGGTCATGGTAACATGATCGCCAGGCATGCACATCTCGGTGCCCTCAGGCAGCTCGCAGACGCCGGTCACGTCCGTGGTACGGAAATAGAACTGGGGTCTGTAGTTATTGAAGAAAGGAGTGTGACGACCACCCTCATCCTTGGTCAGAACGTACACCTGAGCGGTGAACTTCTTGTGGGGAGTCACGGAACCGGGCTTCGCCAGAACCTGTCCTCTTTCGATCTCGTTTCTCTGTACGCCACGGAGCAGAGCACCGATGTTATCACCGGCCTGGCCCTCATCCAGCAGCTTGTGGAACATCTCAACGCCGGTCACGACGACCTTACGGCTCTCATCATGGATACCAACGATCTCAACCTCGTCGGACACATGGATCGTACCACGCTCCACACGGCCGGTAGCAACAGTACCACGACCGGTGATGGAGAAAACATCCTCGACGGGCATCAGGAAAGGCTTATCGGTATCACGAACAGGATCGGGAACGTAGGAATCCACAGCATCCATCAGCTCCATGATCTTGTCGCCCCACTCGCTGCTCGGATCTTCCAGAGCCTTCAGAGCGGAACCCTGAATGATGGGGGTGTCGTCGCCGGGGAACTCATACTCGTCGAGCAGCTCACGGATCTCCATGTCAACCAGCTCCAGCAGCTCCTCGTCATCAACCATATCGCACTTGTTCATGAACACGATCACGTAGGGCACGCCAACCTGACGAGCCAGCAGGATGTGCTCACGGGTCTGAGCCATAACACCGTCGGTCGCAGCAACAACCAGAATCGCGCCGTCCATCTGCGCAGCACCGGTGATCATGTTCTTGACGTAGTCAGCATGGCCGGGGCAGTCTACATGAGCGTAATGACGGTTCGCCGTCTCATACTCAACGTGAGCGGTGGAGATGGTGATACCTCTCTCTCTCTCTTCGGGTGCTTTATCGATGTTCTCGAAAGCCACATACTCACCGGTTCCCAGTCTCTCATGCAGAGTCTTGGTGATAGCGGCGGTCAGGGTCGTCTTACCATGGTCGACGTGTCCGATCGTACCAATGTTGCAATGGGGTTTTGTTCTCTCAAACTTAGCTTTAGCCATTTTGGGTTGTCCTCCTTGAATCACTTCGCCTGTCAACTGGCATAATTTTCATACAGCTCTGAATCATTATATTGCATTGGCCTGCTTTTTTCAAGCCTATTTTTGTTTGTTCGCGATAATTTTTTCCTGCACAGACTTGGGCGCCTGCTCATATTTTTCAAAGAACATGGAGTAGGCTCCGCGGCCCTGTGTCTTGGAACGAAGGTCGGTCGCATACCCGAACATCTCAGCCAGCGGAACGAATCCCTTGATCAGCTGAGAGCCGTTGACGCTCTCCATACCCTCGATGCGGCCCCGGCGGCTGTTGATGTCGCCGATGACATCGCCCATATAGTCCTCCGGGGTGGTAACCTCGACCCGCATGATGGGTTCCAGAATCACGCAGCCGGCCTTGGCCATGGCGTCCTTGAAGGCCATGGAACCGGCGATCTTGAAGGCCATCTCGCTGGAGTCGACCTCGTGGTAGGAACCGTCAAAGACGGTCGCTTTCACACCCAGCACCGGGAATCCGGCCAGGATACCGGACTTCGAGGCTTCCTCGATACCGGCTCCGACAGCGGGGATATATTCCTTGGGGATGGCGCCGCCGACGACCTCGGAGTTGAACTCGAAGGTCTTCTCTGCGTTCGCATCCATCGGCTCGAAGCGTACCTTACAGTGTCCGTACTGACCGCGTCCGCCGGACTGCTTGGCATACTTGCTGTCCACCTCGACGGTCTTGGTGAAGCCCTCCTTGTAGGCCACCTGCGGGGCGCCCACGTTGGCCTCCACCTTGAATTCGCGGAGCAGACGGTCCACGATGATTTCCAGATGCAGCTCGCCCATTCCGGCGATAACAGTCTGTCCGGTTTCCTTGTTGGTCGTAACGCGGAAGGTAGGATCCTCCTCGGCCAGCTTGGCCAAAGCCTCTCCCATCTTATCCTGACCAGCCTTGGTCTTGGGCTCGATCGCGATATCGATCACCGGCTCAGGGAACTCCATGGACTCCAGAATCACCGGATGCTGCTCGTCGCAGATGGTGTCGCCGGTCGTAGTGACCTTCAAACCAACGGCCGCGGCGATATCGCCGGAGTACACCTTGTCCAGCTCCATTCTCTTGTTGGCATGCATCTGCAGGATCCGGCCCACACGCTCCTTCTTGCCCTTGGTGGCATTGTACACATAGGAACCGGAATTCATGGTTCCGGAATACACACGGAAGAAAGCCAGTTTCCCAACAAAGGGATCCGCCATGATCTTAAACGCCAGTGCAGAGAAAGGCTCCTCATCCGAGGAGTGCCGCACCACATCGTTGCCGTCCATGTCAACGCCCTTAATCGGGGGGATGTCAACCGGTGAAGGCATAAACTCGATCACGGCATCCAGCATTTTCTGCACGCCCTTGTTGCGATAAGCAGAACCGCAGCACACAGGGATCGCCTGGCACTCGCAGGTCGCCTTGCGGAGTACCTTCTTCAGATCCTCCACAGAGGGCTCGTCACCCTCCAGATACGCCATCATCAGGTCGTCATCCAGCTCGCAGATCTTCTCGATCAGCTCGGTATGGTATTCCTCGGCCTGGTCCTTCATATCTTCCGGAATCTCGGTGATCTCAATCTGCTCACCCTTGTCATCCAGATAATAATAGGCTTTCATCTCAAACAGATCAATGATTCCCTTGAACTCGTCCTCCTTGCCGATCGGCAGC
Source organism: Lachnospiraceae bacterium (assembly GCA_021202715.1). Taxonomy (GTDB): domain Bacteria; phylum Bacillota; class Clostridia; order Lachnospirales; family Lachnospiraceae; genus UBA3305. Next base: position 4,107 of record JAJQCL010000050.1, on the reverse strand, counting down.
TGCAGGCAGATCGCATTCTTGCCCAGACGGGTACGGATCTGATCGACCGCACCGTAGAAGTTCGCGCCGAGGATGTCCATCTTGTTGATGAACGCCATACGGGGGACATTATAGGTGTCCGCCTGACGCCATACATTCTCGGACTGCGGTTCCACGCCGCCCTTGGCACAGAACACGCCGACAGCGCCGTCCAGCACACGCAGAGAACGCTCCACCTCAACGGTGAAATCCACGTGTCCGGGGGTGTCAATGATATTGATCCGGTGCTCCAGAGCGCCGGGAGCAGGCTTATGCTCCTTCTCCAGAGTCCAATGGCAGGTGGTCGCTGCGGACGTGATCGTAATACCACGCTCCTGCTCCTGTTCCATCCAGTCCATGGTCGCAGTACCTTCGTGCGTATCACCGATCTTGTAGTTTACACCCGTGTAATACAGGATACGCTCGGTCAACGTGGTCTTACCCGCATCGATATGAGCCATAATACCAATGTTTCTGGTTCTCTCCAACGGATATTCTCTTCCAGCCACAGGTACTACCTCCTAAACTAAAATCTGTAATGGGCAAACGCCTTGTTGGCCTCTGCCATCTTGTGCATATCTTCTTTCCTCTTCACGGAAGAGCCGGTGTTGTTCGCGGCATCCATGATCTCGTTCGCCAGCTTGTCCTCCATCGTCTTCTCGCCTCTCTTGCGGGAGAAGGTGGTCAGCCAGCGAAGCGCCAGCGCCTGACGCCGATCGGGCTTGACCTCGATCGGAACCTGGTAGGTGGCGCCGCCGATTCTCTTGGCCTTTACTTCCAGAACCGGCATGATGTTGTTCATCGCCTCTTCGAAGACTTCCAGTGCGGGCTTGCCGGTCTTTTCCTCGACCTGTGCGAAAGCGCCGTACACGATCTTCTGGGCAACGCCCTTCTTGCCGTCCAGCATGATGTTGTTGATCAGCTTGGTCACAACCTTGCTGTTATACATGGGGTCGGCCAATACGTCTCTCTTTTGGGTATGTCCTTTACGCGGCACGTTTCTTCCCTCCTTAATTAAGATTACCCCGTGGGGCATTAGATCATCGGTACTCACATCATTGAAACCAAATGTGTTCGCGCCAGGACGGTGTATATGGTTATACTTTAAGGTGCGGAAGCCATGATTGTTCCGCGCTGCTTTGCATAAGTTCGATTACGAAAATCAGAGATTTTCTATCTCACTTATATCGCGCTCTCACAATCACTGGAATCCATTCGCAGTCCGGGCTATCGCCCTACCTGCTCATGTATTCCAGCCTGTCCGATGTCTGCACATCATCGCGTACAAGCACGCGATGCCGCGCTGCTCTGCATAAGTTCGATTGCGAAAATCAGAGATTTTCGATCTCACTTAAGCCGCCGTACAGGGCTTCCTTGCCCACATCCAGGCACTACATTGTCAGTTAGAATGTGCTCTTGATCTCACCCAAGAAATGATTTTTGCAAAATTATTTCTTGGGTTTCTTAGCACCGTATTTGGAGCGGGCCTGTCTGCGATTGGCAACACCCGCCGTGTCCAGCGTGCCACGGATGATGTGGTATCTGGTACCAGGCAGATCCTTCACTCTCCCGCCTCTCACGAGAACCACGCTATGCTCCTGAAGGTTATGGCCTTCGCCGGGGATATAGCTGGTCACCTCAATGCCGTTGGAGAGACGGACTCTGGCGATTTTTCTCAGAGCCGAGTTCGGCTTCTTGGGAGTCGCAGTCTTGACAGCGGTGCAGACGCCTCTCTTCTGAGGGGCGGACACATTCGTCGCCTTCTTATGCAGAGAGTTGTAACCTTTCTGCAGCGCAGGTGCTGTAGACTTCTTCTCACTGGTCTGTCTGCCTTTTCTCACTAACTGGTTGAATGTGGGCATACGTTTCACCTCCTGTTTTATTTTCATCCGGAAAACTCCGGGCGGTGGAGATTCCACCTTTTCGGCGCACAAAAAAGTATGCTTTCTGCGCACACGAATTGAATTATACCATAAGGAGGCAGGAAGTCAAGCAGATTTTTCCAGGATGTCTTGACAGCAGATTTTCCCAGGATGTCTTGTCATGGCGCCTCGTCCGTGCTCAAGCACACCCATTTCGCACGGACAGCCACCAGCGGATTCCTCCGCCGATGGCTGCAAATGCCGTTCTTACATTATTATAATGACACGAGCAACAAAAAGGTATGATACAACGGATTGCTCTGCGCTAACGCGCTGCCGCATCTCCGCTTAGCGCCCTAACAACATTCGAAATTCGCTCATTTCTACGCTTTCTCACTCTACGTCCGCCAAGGCAGCCATATCCTCCTCGCCGGTACGAACCTTGACCACACGGTCAACGTTATAGACGAAGATCTTCCCGTCGCCGATCCGCCCTGTATAAAGCGTCTTCTTGGCCGCCTCAATCACCGTATCCACGGGGATTGTGGAGACAACCACCTCCACCTTGACCTTCGGCAGCAGCGTCGCATCAATCTCAGCGCCGCGGTATTTCTCGCCCGCGCCTCTCTGCAGACCGCAGCCCATGACCTGCGTCACAGTCATGCCGGTCACGCCGATGTCATTCATGGCCTTACGCAGTCTGTCATAACGCGACAGCTTGGCGATGATCACCACCTTGTACATGCCTGTATCGGAAGGGAGAGGAACCCGGGCCACCCGGACAGCCGCCTCCCGCTGTGCCTCCGTTGCAGTGACATAGTCGTCCGAACCAATCTGCGTGTTTTCATTTTCTTCCATAATCATATTGTTCGAGACGTCCATCATCGCGAAGCCGGAATAAGCCGAGGGCAGTCCGTGCTCGCTGGAATCAAGGCCTTCGATCTCCTCCTCCTGCGTCACACGCAGTCCGACAAGTGCCCGAATGACGGCGAAGGTGATCGTGATCGTCACCGTGGTCCAGGCCGTTGTCGCGCATACACCAATCAGCTGAATCCCCAGCTGGCGGAAACCGCCGCCATAGAAAAGCCCCAGTCCTGCGATCTGATTCGCGCCGTAGGTCACACCGTCGCCAATACCACGGGCGAAAGCGGGCGCCGTATCCGTCGCCACCAGGCCGACCGAGAGCGTTCCCCAGATGCCGTTCATCATATGAACGCCGACTGCACCCACAGGATCGTCCACATGGATCACATGATCCAGGAACCAGATCCCGAACACCACCAGCAAACCGGCCACTGCACCGACGAACATCGCGCCGAAGGCATCACAGACATCACAGGGAGCTGTGATAGCAACAAGTCCGGCCAGAGAGGCGTTCAGACACATGGAAACATCCGGCTTGCCGTATTTGATCCAGGTAAAGATCATGCAGACCACCGTCGCTACGGCCGGAGCAATCGTCGTCGTCATGAAGATTGACCCCAACTCCTCCACGGAGGTCGCCGCCGCGCCGTTGAAACCGTACCAGCCAAGCCAAAGGATAAACACGCCGAGGGCGCCGATCGGCAGGTTCGAGCCAGGGAAAGCGTTGACCTTTGTCACCTTGCCGTCCTTATCCCGGACAAACTTGCCAATCCGCGGTCCAAGCATCGCCGCGCCGATCAACGCACAGATACCGCCGACCATATGAATGCAGTTGGAACCAGCGAAATCATGGAAGCCCATCTGCGCCCGCCAGCCGCCGCCCCAGGTCCAGTGCGCCTCGATCGGATAGATAATACCGGAGATCACGGCCGAATAAATGCAGTAGGACAGGAATTTTGTTCTCTCTGCCATGGCGCCGGAGACGATCGTCGCAGTCGTTGCACAGAACACCAGGTTAAAAACAAAATTGGACCAGTCAAAGCTCGCGTAATTCGTGAAGATATCGAAACCAGGCTTCCCGATAATCCCCAGCATGTCCTCTCCCAGAAGGAGACTGAAACCGATGAAGATAAACATCACCGTACCGATACAGAAATCCATCAGGTTTTTCATCAGGATATTTCCGGCGTTCTTCGCCCGCGTGAAGCCTGTCTCCACCATCGCAAAGCCAGCCTGCATAAAAAACACCAGAGCCGCGCCGATCAGAAACCAGACACCAAATACATTGTCTTCTACAAATTGAATCACTTCTGCTGACATATAGCTTTCCTCCTCGTATAATAAGTTTATAGCCCCTTAAGAC